>JAVRPX010000408.1:0-9777 GCA_032161985.1 Mycobacterium sp. | reverse complement strand
CGGATGACCCCGTATGTCAACGCGAGAAACAACACCGCGACGACGGCAGCCGACGAACCCGTCGGCTGCCACACCAGAGTCAGCGCCGACGCGACCACGATTCCTCCGGCGATAGCGGCCACCCGCCCGACGCAACGGGTATAGGTGTGTGCCGTCTCGGGACGCAACACCATCAGGACGGTCAACGCGATCCAGTGGCCGTGCGCCCCGGCACCGAAGCGGTCCGCGGCCACAGCCAACGCGGTCGCCGACGACAACCGGACGGCGTGCCGCAGCACCGGCGATGTCCACGTAAGGTGACCACGCATCACACCGACGGCCGCAAGCACCGAGCCGGTCAGATCGGGCCGACGGTATTCACCGAAACGTGACGCGAAGGCTTCGTGCAGTTGCTGTGAAAACCGTTGTGCGCCTGCCGCTTGCGGTTCGGTCACCGCGGCAGCCGCAGCATCAACCCGCGCAAGGGCGTATTCGGCGTCCCGCCGCGCTGTGCGGTTGTGGTTCGCGATCGCATCGAGGAAATCTGCCGCGGGGGAGAGCAACTGCGAAACCCCGTCGTCGCTACCGCGCAGGGAATCCAGCGTCGCGGTGATTCGCTCGGGCAGCCGGTAACCACCGTGATACGCCAGCGGACGTTGGGTCGCCTCGCTGTCGATGAACGCTTCCCGCAGCCACGTGAGCGGAGCGACGTCCACTGAAGCATCACGGTCGGCCGCGACGCGGCGGGCGTCGGCGGCCAGTTCACGGTAGGCGCGCGTCAGCGCGTCCCGCTGCCCCCGCCAGCGTTGAGGCGGCCACACCGCGATCAGCGCCGCCTGCACGCAGCCGGCGACCACCGTCAGCCCCGTCGCCAACACCACCGCGTTCATCGAGGGCGCAACCGGCGGCGAGATCACGAGCAGTGCAGCGGCGGTGGTCGCGACCAAGCCCGGTTTGCTCCCCAGCGCCCACTGCATGCCTGCCGCAAAGCACCACACCGCGACGACGACGACGAACACCACGTTGTAGGACGCGATCAGCGCGCCGAGAAAGACGACGGCGCCCATTTGCAGCGACACGACCAAGACCAGCGGCACCCGCCCGGCGGGGCTGTCCTGCAGCCCGATCGCGCCCGCGATCGCCGCCGCGCCTGCCGCCCACACCGCGGCCGACGGAGCACCCGACGCCAACGCGACGGCCACCACCGCCAGCACCCCGAGCATGCTGCGCGACACGGCGCCGACGTCGGGTGTCGTCAGCCGCAGGGCATCGATCACTCGGCCGCCCGTCGTCACCCGCCTATTTTGACTCCATCAAGGTCACTGAACGGTGGAGCACACGCGTCAAATCCCGACCAAAAACAGGACCGCCGGAAACAGCAAACGCTACGCGAACAACGCTAGACATTGTGAGGGCGGTCCAGGCCGTGTTGACTCCAACGAGGTACTTGCGTTTGAAATTTTGCCGCCATCAAATGCTTTGCAGCACAGCGCATACCCTGCGCCGCGTCTTCGAAGGCGGCAAATTCCATGAAGAAGTCGGCCGCCGATTTGGCTACATGAATTTGTATTTGGCGGTACGGTCAGCTAACGGGATTCAGAACGGCAACTCTGGAGGTGCCGATGTCCGACAATGCTGTCGCCATCGACGGCGTTGCTGGAATATGTCAGATGTCCCAGATCTCATCGAATCCAACGTCCCAATTGGTTTTGCCAGGTCATGTCCGAATAACGAAGGGAGTTTCATGAGTACGGCCGCCGAGCGTGCAGCGCAGCTTGATCTTGTAGCCCGGCTCAAGTCCGCATATCCCGAACTTCCGGATGCGCCCACTCCTGACATGTTGGACCACGATCGCATCACTGCATACCTGAAGCCCGTCCATGACGTGGGCGGTGAGCCGGATGCGCCGATGAAGTACGAGAACAAGCAGTATGAACTGTGGGAGCACATGACCTATGTGATCTGCGAGGTACTCGGGTGGCGCGGGATCTGGCTATCAGAGGAACGTCGCCGGATGGGCAACGTCGACGTGGGTCGGGCCGAATATCTGGGGCTGCCTTACTACGGTCGTTGGCTGCTCGCCGTTGCGCGCATCCTGGTGGAGAAGCACCACATCGGCCTTACCGAGTTGAGTGAGCGGATGGTCGAGGTCCAGGCACGCTACGCGGGCGGACTCGACGGAAAGAAGCTAGAGGCCAAACCGAAGTCCGAAGGCGACGGGTCGCAGATAAAACGCAACGAGCACCACAAGCACGCGATCGGCAAAGGCGATCCGCAGGTCTACGCCGGGCAGGCAGGCAAGCCGAAGTTCAAGGTCGGCGACCCGGTTTTGGTGCGCGAACTTCCGGTGATCTTCTACACCCGCACGCCGGAGTACGTGCGCGGCGCGAAGGGCGAGATCGAGGCGGTTGCCTACGAAAGCCCGGCCGCTGAGGACGAGACCTGGGACCGTCCTGCGACGCCGGAATGGTTCTACGTCGTTCGGTTCAACATGTCCGAATTGTGGTACGGCTACACCGGAACGGCCGACGACGTCCTCGCAACCGAAATTCCCGAACACTGGCTGCAAGCGGCCAAATAAGCTGTCCGGAAAGGAATTTGCATGACCGATCACGATCACGATCACGACCACGAGCGCACCGTCAAGCCGATGGTCGACGAGGTCACCGACTTCGAAGTCCTCGAAATCGCTCTGCGCGAACTATGCATCGAGAAAGGCATCTTCACCGCCGAAGACCATCGCCGCATGACCGAGTTCGCCGAGCAGATCGGCCCAACGCCTGCGGCACATCTGGTGGCCAAGGCGTGGCTGGATCCCGAATTCCGCAAGCTTGCTCTCGCCGAGCCCTTGACGGCCAGTAAGGAGGTCGGGGCCGACTGGATGGAACCGACAGGTTTCGGGACACCCAGCGACTTCACCGCGTTCCAGATCCTCGCGGACACGCCAACGCTGCACAACGTAATCGTGTGCGCGTTGTGCTCGTGCTACCCGCGTCCGATCCTCGGCAACTCGCCGGAGTGGTACCGCACGCCCAACTACCGCAGGCGCTTGGTCCGCTGGCCGCGCCAGGTGCTCGCCGAGTTCGGACTGTACCTGCCCGACGAAATCTCCATCCACGTGCAGGATTCCAACCAGAAGCACCGCTTCATGGTCATGCCGTTGCAGCCCGAGGGCACCGAGGACTGGACCGAAGACCAGCTCGTGGAAATCCTCACACGCGACAGCCTGATCGGTGTCGCGCTGCCGAAGGCCGGCATCACGACCAACATGATCACCGACACCCGTCCCGCGATCCATCCGGGAGCCGCCGGATGAGCGAGCGCATCGAGACCTTGCAAGAAATCGTCGAACGCGATCAAGTCTGGTCACGAATGGCCGCCAAATGGGGCGTCGAAAATCCGGTGCCGCCATGGAAGACGAGTCTGGACGGCCTCTGCGACGCACTCGACCACGCAAGCTGCGATGCCGACGTCCCCAATTTCAAAGAGCGGCGCGATGAGGAAGACACGCTCTCGGCCACCGTCTACTCGAGCCTGCCCTACCCGGAGAACCAACTGGTTTCGCTGGCCCATTCACTGGTGGCCCGCGGCATCATCGACGAGGCGGAGCTGAAACAGCGCCTTGCGCGCATCCGCGAAAGGTTAGAGGCCTAGATTCAGGGTCGTGGAAAAGGTCATCATAACCCTCAGGGCGGCCGATTCGGATGAGGGGTGGTGCACCCGACTCCGTGGGCAACTCGCGGCCGACCTCCTCGACATCGGCGCGCCCGGGCTCGCGATCAACGTGCGCGACGACGCGGTTCGGAATTCACTGATGACGTTGACGACGCTTGAGCCACCGGTTGTCGGATTCGTGACGTTGTGGACGCAGCAGTCCTACGGCGATCAGGTGCGCGCCGCACTGGCCCGCTTGGACGAGGAGTGCGACGACGTCGCGGCTTACTTGGTGACCGAATCGGTGCCGCTACCGCCACCCAGGACCGTGTCGGGGGAGCGCACCGCGGGTTTGGCGAACGTTGCGCTGCTTCGCAGGCCCGACGATCTCGACGAGGCAACATGGCGTCGGCGGTGGCACATCGACCACACGCCGGTGGCCATCGACACGCAGTCGACATTCGGGTACACGCAGAATCAAGTGGTGCGTCCGCTCACGGACGGGGCACCAACCCTCGCCGCGATCGTCGAGGAACTCTTCCCCATCGAGGCGATATCCGATCTGCACGCGTTTTTCGGTGCGGCCGACGACGACGACTTGCGCGACCGGATGGAGCGCATGGTGGCCAGCACTGCCGCGTTCGGTGCGAATCACGACGTCGATACGGTGCCGACGAGCCGGTATGTGCTTCGAACGCCGTTCGTTGACAACCTCGGCGAAAAGGAGATCCGATGACCACGCTTGACGACGCGGTTGGGCTGGCCTCCGACGAGAGCGGGCTCGCGTTGGTGTCGACGTTGCGCGCCGACGGCACCATCCAGGCCTCCCTCGTCAATGCCGGGAAGCTGCCGCATCCGGCCACCGGAGCAGAGGTTCTTGGGTTCGTCACCTACGGCAGAGTGAAACTCGCGAATCTGCGGGCACGCCCCCAGCTCGCCGTGGCCTTCCGCAAGGGCTGGCAGTGGGCGACGGTCGAGGGCAATGCCGAGCTTGCCGGCCCTGACGATCCGCAGCCCTGGCTCACCGATGCCGAGCAGCTAAGGCTGCTGCTGCGCGAGGTGTTCACCGCCGCAGGTGGAACGCACGACGACTGGGACGAATACGACCGGATAATGGCCGAGCAGCGCCGCACGGTGGTGCTCGTGGCACCCACCCGGGTCTACAGCAACGGCTAACGCATACGCTGCTGCCGTGAGCCTGAAGATCAGCGACGACAACCGGGTGCGCACTCTGACTCTGAACCGGCCCGAGGTCCTCAACGCTTTCAACGAAGAGCTGTACCTCGCGACCGCGGTTGCGTTGGGGGATGCGGCCTCGGATCCGGACGTGGCCGTCGTGCTGCTGACCGGGGCGGGACGGGCGTTTTCGGCGGGGAACGACCTCAACGAGATGCAGAAGCGCATCACCGATCCCACGTTCAACGATCGGGGCAGCCATTTCTCCATGATGATCGATGCGCTGACCGACCTGTCCAAGCCGCTGATCTGCGCCGTCAACGGCGTCGGAGTTGGTATCGGCGCAACGATTCTCGGCTACGCGGACCTGGTCTTCATGTCGTCGACAGCACGGCTGAAGACACCATTCACCAGCCTGGGCGTCGCGCCCGAGGCCGCGTCGTCATATCTGCTGCCGCGCTTGATGGGCAGGCAGAACGCGGCCTGGCTGCTGATGTCGTCAGAATGGGTGGACGCCGCCGAGGCTGCGAGGATGGGACTGGCATGGAAGGTGTGTGAACCGGACGACCTTCTGCCCGAAGCCCGTCGCCACGCCGAAATCCTTGCTTCCCGGCCGATTTCGAGCCTGATCGCCGTGAAGCAGACGATCGTCGCGCCAACCCGCGCGGAGATCGCCGCGGCAACCGCCAGAGAATTCGCGTACTTCGCCGAGTTGCTCGGCGCGGCGGCCAACGCGGATGCGCTGGCCGCATTCACCGAAAAGCGCGACGCCACTTGACGAGCTGATGGCCGCGTCACGTCCAGATTCCAGCGAGATCGCCGCGCTGCTCGAGCCGATCGTGAGGCGCAGGATTCCCGGTGCCGCCGACGCTAGAATCGCCAACTGGAGTTCCGCGGAACGCGGCCTGTCGACGGAGACGTTCCTGTTCGACCTTCTCGTCGACGGCCCGAAGGAATCAACAACGCTGCAACGGTTGGTGTTTCGCCGTCCGCCCGCCGTCAGCCTGTACTCGGACTACGACCTGCTACGCCAGGTGCTCGTGATGAAACGGCTACAAGACACGGCGATCAAAGTACCGATCGTGTGGTGGTTGGATCGCGACGACAAAGACCTGGGCACGCCGTATTACGTGATGGAACAGCTGCCGACTATCGGCACAGTGAGCGACTTCCCGTCGTATCACTCACAAGGCCTGTACTTCGACGCCACCCCCGACCAGCGGGCCACCATGTGGTGGGGCTGTGTGCAGACCATCGCCGACGTTCATGCCCTGGACTGGCGCCGCCTGCGGCTGGACAAGCTGCTGATGCCGAACCGCGGTGCGCGCCCGCTCGAACAGGTGGTCGCCTACTGCGACGAGCTGCTGATGTGGGCGTCGCCGGACAGCCGGCGCCAGGAGTTCGTCGACGCCGTGCAGTGGTTGCGCGACCACATCTATGAGCCCGAACACCTCGTGCTCTGCTGGGGTGACAGCCGGCTGTCCAACATCCTGTACGGGCATGACTTCGACGTCACCGCGGTGCTGGACTGGGAGATCGCCTACATCGGCGATCATGAGGCCGATTTGGCGTGGCTGCTGTTCGTCGACTGGGCCTGCTCTGAATACGAGGGCGTGCCCCGGCTGGACGGAACGCCGAGCCGGGAGGAAACCATCGATCGCTACGAGCAATTGTCGGGCCGCACAGTGCGAAACCTGCGATACAACGAGGTGCTCGCCGCAGTCGAGATCGGCCTCCCCGTCTCGCGACTGGAGACCAGGTTGCGCAACGAGGGACTACTCACCGGCGATTTCGACCTGACCGGATTCTGCGTCGAACGAATCCGCCAGCTGCTCGACTAGCGGCTCAGCGTTTCCGACGCGCAGCCGTTGACGTTGAAGTGCGCCTCGATCATCGCCCGCAGGGTGCGCCTGCACCTTCCGCACTCGCCGCCCGCGCCACAGGCTTCCGTGATCTGCTTCGACGTTTTGGCGCCGCTGGCCACGACGTCGTTGACGACGTGGCTGGTGGCTCCCGTGCACAGGCAGACGAACATGGTCAGCCCTGCTCGCCGATGCTCATGAGATGGGCGAACCTGCCGACGAACTGAGTGGGGTAGGTGCCCAGGCCCGCCTTGGACATCCACTCCGCGGCGGCGTCGGGGTGATCGATCCACTGCCGGGCGCTGAGTTCGTCCGCTATCTCCTGCAGGATCATCACTTCCCGTCCGTCGTCGAGTGCCTGATACACCCAGATCTTCCGAACGCCGCCACGCTTGAATCGCTCGATCCCGCCGTGCACCTTGTCCATCAGCGACGTCACGTCGTCGACAGCGGACATCACGCCGACCACCACCCGACCGACGTGCTCTTCCAGGGACGGCCCGTACAGGTCGATCTTCTCGACGACCTCGCCGCCGAAGATCGGCGGAATATCGTCCGCGCCGGAAATGTCGAACCATTCGAATATCGCGGGCGACCGCAATACCTCGCGAATTGAGCCGGCCTGGCGAATGCCAATTGTCACCAGTACTCGTCCCGGCTCCCAAATCGACGTATACAACACCACGTGATGGGCACCGATCGCGGCCAGCGGATCCCGGTGCTTCTTGAGCCATGTCCACATCCGGTCGACATCGCCGACCCGAAAATCGCAGGCAAGAATGAGTGAGTGTAAGTCGTACTCACTCATGGCTTTACCTGCCTGCGGGGTGCGTCGGAATCTGTTAGCGCAGTCTAACCTTACTAAGCGTAGCCAGTCCAGACTAGGTGCCTGATCTGCGGGCCTACGCCCGTCGATCGTTGGCCAACCACTGAAAACACGCGTGGCGCAACCTCATAAGCTGCGCTCCCGTCCGACTCCTGCACTAGATTGAGACCCACACGGAAGAAGCGATACTTGACAGCCCTCAAGGTGCTTAGGAGCAACCATGCAAGGCGACGCAGACGTTCTGAAGCTGCTCAACGAGCAGTTGACGAGCGAACTCACGGCCATCAACCAATATTTCCTGCATTCCAAGATGCAGGCGAATTGGGGCTTCACCGAAATCGCCGAACATACGCGCAAAGAATCGTTCGAAGAAATGCAGCACGCCGAGGCGGTAACCGACCGCATCCTCATTTTGGACGGCCTGCCGAATTACCAACGCCTTTTCTCACTGCGGGTCGGTCAGACTCTGCGCGAACAATTTGAGGCAGACCTGGCCATTGAGTACGAGGTGATGACGCGGCTGAAGCCGGGGATCGTCATGTGCCGTGAGAAGGAAGACGCCACCTCCGCGAACCTGTTGGAGAAGATCCTGGCCGACGAAGAGGATCACATCGACTACCTCGAGACCCAGTTGCAGCTGATGGACAAGCTCGGCGAGCAGCTCTACCTCGCGCAATGCGTGTCGCGGCCGCCGACGTCGCTCTGAGGCAGCCCGCAGCGTTTCCTTTGGGGCAGGACGGGAACCCCTACGTCGTAAGTAACTTTTCTAGCCTATCTAACGATATCGCCGGTGTGACTACGAGTACGACGACAACGACGGCCACGGCTGCGGATCCCGAATCGGGCAGTGCGCTGATCAGCCCCCAGCGCCGCAACTTCATCTTTGTTGCGGTGCTGCTCGGCATGCTGTTGGCCGCGCTGGACCAGACGATCGTCGCCACTGCGTTGCCCACGGTGGTCGCGGACCTCGGCGGAGCCGGGCACCAGGCCTGGGTGGTCACCAGCTACCTGCTGGCCTCCACGATCGCCACCGCGATCGTTGGCAAGCTCGGCGACCTGTTCGGCCGCAAGGTCGTCTTTGCGGTGTCGGTGGTGTTTTTTCTTGTCGGCTCGGTGCTCTGCGGGATGGCCGGCTCGATGACCATGCTGGTGGCGTCGCGGGCACTGCAGGGCATCGGCGGCGGCGCCATCATGGTGACTGCCACTGCGCTGATCGGTGAGGTTATTCCGCTGCGTGACCGCGGACGTTATCAAGGCGGCCTCGGTGCGGTGTTCGGCGTGACGACGGTGGTCGGCCCGCTGCTCGGTGGCTTCTTCACCGACCACCTCAGCTGGCGCTGGGCATTCTGGATCAATGTTCCAGTGGCCGTGGTGGTTTTCCTCGTGGCGATCGCCGCGATCCCGGCGCTGGGTAGAACCACTCGCCCGATTATCGACTACGCAGGCATCCTGTTCGTCGGCCTCGGTGCTTCCGGACTCACACTGGCCACCAGCTGGGGTGGCGGGGAATACGCGTGGGGTTCGCCGGTGATCGTCGGGCTGTTCATCGGCTCGGCCGCCGCGCTGGCCGTCTTCGTGTGGGTGGAAAGCCGTGCGGCAGAACCAATCCTGCCGATCCGGCTGTTCCGCAGCCCAGTGTTCGCGGTGTGCTGCGTCTTGTCGTTCATCGTCGGGTTCGCAATGCTGGGCGCGTTGACGTTCCTGCCCACGTTCATGCAGTTCGTCGACGGGGTATCGGCGACGGTGTCGGGGCTCCGGACGCTGCCGATGGTCGCGGGACTGCTGCTGACCTCGATGGGGAGCGGTGTTCTCGTGAGTCGCACCGGCCGCTACAAGATCTTCCCGGTCGTCGGCACGGCGGTGATGTTCGTCGGCTTTGTGCTGCTATCGCGGATGGACGCCGCCACACCGATGCTCCTGCAGTCGCTGTATCTATTCATCCTCGGCACTGGCATCGGCATGTGCATGCAGGTGCTCATCCTGATCGTGCAGAACACGTCGAACTTCGGCGACCTCGGGGTCGCAACGTCCGGCGTGACATTCTTTCGAACCATCGGAAGTTCTTTCGGTGCAGCGATATTCGGGTCGCTGTTCGCCAACTTCCTCAGCGACAGGATCGGACCGGCGCTGGCGGCAAGCGGCGCAACACCGGCTGCGGCTCAGTCGCCCCAGGTGTTGCACCAGTTGCCGCACGACGTCGCCGCGCCGATCATCAACGCCTACGCGGATTCCCTTGACATGGTGTTCCTGTGCGCGGCCCCCGTGGCCCTCGTCGGGTTC
>JAVRPX010000407.1:0-4858 GCA_032161985.1 Mycobacterium sp. | reverse complement strand
CAGATAGAAGCTGAAGAAGTCGCCGTTGATGCCCTGCCGATTCAGCGCTTGATAGGCATCGGGAAGCGTGTTGAGCAGGTTGTCGAAATAGTCGTGGTCGGCGACGACGATCCCCGCTGCGCGGTCGGTCTCATGGATCGTCTTCGCGAACGGTGGGCGGGCCTGCGCCAACAGGTCCGTGATGCTTCCCGCCGCGGCGTTGGTGTAGGCCAGACCGTTTGCGATGTCCTGTTTGCGTGACGCGAGGCCCTTCACCAGGTCGGAGAGCGCGTCGACGGCCTTTGCGAACTGGTCGTTTTGGTCACCGAGCGAACCCAGCACGGTGTTGAGGTTGAGGATGACCTGCCCGATCAGCTGATCGCGGTCCGCGAGCGTTGTCGTCAGCGCCGCAGTCTGGGACAGGAACGAGTTGATCGTCCCGCCCTGCCCCTGCAGGGCGGCAATCAGCTGGCCGGACAACGCGTTTACCTGATCTGGATCAAGCGCCCGGAACAGCGGCCGGAACCCGCCGATCAACGCGTCCAGGTCCAGCGCCGGTGAAGTCCGGGCCAGTGGAATGGTGTCGCCCGCGTTGAGCTTCTTGGTGCCGCCCGCACCTTCCTCTAGCGCCATATACCGGCCGCCGATCAGGTCGTCGTACCGGATAACGGCCCTGCTGCCCTCGGTCAACACCACCGAATCGTCGGCGGTGAACTCGACCCGTGCCGTCGTATCGGGTTGGATGGCAACCTTTTTCACTTGACCGACCTCGACGCCCGCGATGCGGACGAAGTCGCCGTTCTTCAGGCCGGTCACATTGGTGAACTCGGCGTTGTAGGGGTGAGCCTTCTCTCCGAAACGCATCTGACCGAAGACCGCGTACAGCCCGAACACGCCGAGCAGGCACACAGCCAGAAAGATAGCAAGGCGCACCGTGACGCCTCGCAGGTTCTCTCTCATGGCTGGTTACCTTTCGTGGCTGGACGGGATAAACGGGCGATCAGGGCGATGGAACCACCGCCGGCGGCAGTGGAATAGGCGGTAGCGGGGTCGGCTGCATTTGCGCGGGCGCGTGGACCACGAACGGCTCCGAGCCCGGTGTCGGACCTGGCTCCCGTGGCGCCATCGGCGGAGGCGCCGGCGGCAGACCGGGCCACAATGGTGTGCCGTCCGGCGCGTAGAGGTCCGCTCCATACGCAGGGGCGCCTGGATACGGAATCGGTCCCGGCGCTGGCCCGCCGAACAGGTTGCGAATGCTCGGCGGCTCGGGCACCGCACGGGTGACGGGTAGGTAGTTGGCCCAGGCCGGGAAGCCGATGCCGGGGTTCGGTCGCCAATCCACGCCGGTGCCGAATCCGGTGTTGGTGACGAGATTGCGCACCGGCCAGTTCTTCGCGACATCCGGCAGAGAGCCGCACCCTGGTTTGCCGCCCGGTCCGCCCTTGGCGCCGATGACCGGCAGGTTGGCCGGATAATGGTACGGGTCGTCCCCGAGCGTCAGGGCGGTGTCGAGCACGAGTGTTCTGCCGTTGCCGCCGGGCGCTTCGTAACCTCCGGTATCCAGCAGGGTTTTCGCGCCCACCAGCAGACATGTGTACTCGGGGTTGTACTTGTACAGCAGGTTCGTCGTGGGCTCAAGGACATTGATGGCTCTGATCAGGTTGGCCTGGTTCGGCGCGAGCAGGCTGATCCCGCTGTTCGACAGCCCAATCGTGGCCAACAGCAAGGCATCCAGCTGCTTGGTGTGACTCGTGATGGTCGCGCTCGTTGTACTGGCGGCGTTCAGGACAGTCAGAATATCTTGTGCTGCACCGCTATACGCGTCGTTGAACCCCTTGAGCGCTCGCCAGTCTTCGCCGATGGTCTCGCTGCGTGCGTTGAGTTCGAGCAGAACCTGGTTGGCGTCCGTGGTGGCCTGGCCGATCTTCTCCCCTTGACCGCGAACACCTTCGGCAAGCGCAGACAGGGTGCTGTTGAGCTTCGCCGTGTCGATCTGGTTCAGCACAGCCACCACGTTTTGGAACACCGTGTTGACCTCGGTGCTGACGTTGCGCGACTTCAGCACCTGTCCTTCCGCGAGCCGCTGCGGGCTGGGGTCATCCGGATACACGAGATCGACGAACTTCGCACCGAACACCGTGGTGGCCCGGATCTGCGCTTCGACGTTCGCGGGAATGTAGGGGATCTGGTCCGGGTCGATCTGCAGCTTGAGGACGACAGGTTCCCTACCGCCTGAGATCGCTGCGACCCGGCCGACCTGGACGCCACGCAGCTTGACCTTGGCGTTGGTCTCCATCACCAGACCGGCCCGGTCCGAGGTCAGCGTGACCGGAACCTCGGGTCGCAAGGTGCCCGCGAACAGCGCGTAGCTCAGCCAGATCAAGAGGGCAAAGACCAACACCAGGATGAGTGTGTGCCACCCTGGGTGAAGGCCGGTGTCGTCGCTGTCCATGTGCTACCCGGCCAGGTTGAAGTTTCCGGACTGGCCGTAGACGGCCAGCGACATCATCACGAGAACGAACGCAGCAAGAATCAGTGAGGTGCGCACCGCGCGCCCGACTGCCTCACCTACGCCGGCAGGCCCGCCGTGTGCGGTGAATCCGTAGTAGGTGTGCACAAGCATGATCACCACGGCCAGCACGACGCATTGGATGAAGGACCAGATCAGATCGGTGGGGTTGAGGAACGTCCGGAAATAGTGGTCGTACACGCCGGATGACTGACCGTAGAGGACGGTGGTGCCGAACTTCGCCGCCCAGAACGCCGCAAGCACGCCAACGCAATAGAGCGGAATGACGACAAGAACGCCTGCCAGCACACGGGTGGAAGCCAGGTAGGCAATGGACCGGATGCCCATCACCTCGAGCGCGTCGATTTCCTCGTTGATACGCATGGCGCCCAGCTGAGCAGTGGCGCCCGCTCCGATGGTCGCAGACAGCGCGACCGCCGTCGTCGCAGGCGCGATCAGGCGCACGTTGAAGAACGCCGAGGCGAAACCCGTCAATGCTTCGACGCCGATTTCCGAGAAGTCCGTGTAGCCCTGTACGGCCACCAGTGCGCCTGTGGTGACGGTCAGGAATCCCACGATCGCGACCGTTCCGCCGATGATGATGAGCGCCCCTGCGCCCAAGCCCATCGCAGCGATCTGCCGGATCAACTCGATCCGGTAGGCGGTGACGGCGTGGTAGATCGAGCGCAGCGTCGCGCCATAGAACTTCGTCTGTCTGCCGATCCGGTTCCAGGGTTCGGCGACGCTGCGGAATCGGCCCTTGAGCCACGGGAACTGGGAATGGGGCCGCGAGATGGTCATATCGTCACCTTCACGGCGACGGCGGTTGCGACCACATTGATCGCGAACAACGCCATGAAGGTGAATACCACGGTTTCGTTGACCGCGTTTCCGACGCCCGCCGGGCCTCCGCCCACGGAAATTCCCTTGTAGCAGGCGATCATGCCGGCCGACAGTCCGAACAACGCCGCCTTCGCCAGTGCGATGGTGACGTCTGCGGCGCCGATGATCAATGTCAAGCCCGAAGCGAAGGCACCGGGCGAGACGTGCTGGATGTAGACACAGAACAGGTATGCGCCGGCAAGGCCGACGAGAATGACGGTCGCCGCCAATGCCAGCGATACCAACGTCGCGGCTAAAACGCGCGGAACGACAAGCGCCTGAATGGGATTGACGCCCATCACTCGCAGCGCGTCGAGCTCCTCACGGATCGTGCGGGCGCCGAGGTCGGCGCACATCGCGGTGGCACCGGCACCGGCCACCACCAACACGGTCACGATCGGCCCGATCTGGCGCACGGTGCCAAGAGCCGCGCCCGTGCCGGAGAAGTCCGCGGCGCCGAACTCGGTAAGCAGGATGTTGAACGTGAATGTCAGCAACACCGTGTAGGGAATCGTGAGCATCAGGGTCGGCACAAGCGACACCCGCGCGACAAACCAAGACTGAGAGATGAATTCGCGCCACGCGAACGGCGGTCTGAACATCGCCACGAAAGTGTCGAGCGCCATTGCATAGAAGCCGCCGACGCCGCGCACCGGCTTGGCAATGACGTTGGAAGCGACCATTACCCGGTCCTCCCTCGCGTTCTCCTCACCGCCATAGGCAGCTGATCACTCAAACGAACAACCCGTGCTCGCAAGTTGTGAGTGTTACACGAGAGGACGCCGCAGAACCGTACATCACCGATTTCTGACCGGGCAACACAAGCGCTGCCGTGGTGACGTGCACCGATTTGGCCATCGGACGCCGGATCAAGTCACTGTCGGGCACGTCATACATCAGCGGTCATGACCCGTTTCAGCAAACACTCGGCCGCGTCGATGCCAATCTCAACGCGATTTGGGCAAACCGGAGCGCTCAGGCGTCGCGGGAAGCGTCCTCGAGCTCGGCGATGACGATCTTGCGCATGCCGTGCAACGCCTTGGTCACTGCGGCGGCGCGGGCCGGATCGGAGTCCTCCTGCAGCTCGAACAGCCGGGTCGGTGTGATCTGCCAGCTCAGCCCGAATCGGTCCTTGAGCCAGCCGCACTGCGACTCCTCGCCGCCGTCGACCAGCCTGTCCCAGTAATAGTCGACCTCGTCCTGGTCCTTGCACTCGACCATCAACGACACCGCCTCGGTGAACTGGAACGCTGGTCCGCCGTTGATAGCCAAGAACCGGTGGCCGTCGAGCACGAATGTCCCGTACACCACATCACCGGGGGTGCCCGGTCCGGCTTCGTTGTATCGCTGCAACGCCTCGATCGTCGAGTTCGGGAAGATCGACGTGTAGAACTGCGCGGCTTCCTCGAGATTGTTGTCAAACCAGAGCGACGGCGTGATGGACGGCATTGCGATTCCTCTCGTCAAGGCGGCTTTCCCAGTATCGAC
>JAVRPX010000406.1:0-8011 GCA_032161985.1 Mycobacterium sp. | reverse complement strand
CTGGTGCTCGGTGAGGTGAACCGCGGCTGGGAGGTCAGCCGCACCACGCTGACGGCCGAGCGGGTGTCGATCGGCAGCAGTGAGGCGCCGTTCCTTGCCAACCTCGACGGTTTCGTGGAGTTCATCCGCGACGGGCATTTCGACCAGGTCGGGCAGAACCGTGGGGGCAGGCTGATCGCCGAGGGCCACGCCGCCAAGTTGCTCAACATGCGCTCGACGCTGCTGACGCTGGCCGGCGGTGACCCGATGCCTGCCGCCGCGATCTCCAAGCTGCTGTCGATGCGCACCGGGCAGGGCTACGCGGAATTCGCGGTGTCCTCGTTCGGCACCGACGGCGCGATCGGCGATCCTGAACAGCTCCCGGGCAGGTGGACGCAGATGCTGCTGGCCAGCCGGGCCACCACGATCTACGGCGGCACGTCGGAGGTGCAGCTCAACATCATCGCCGAGCGGCTGCTGGGACTGCCCCGCGACGCGTAACCGCACAGATTCAGACTCGTTAGCCAGGACTTCGTTTTCCGGATAGGAAGGGCGTTGTCAGCTACTCTCAAGGCAGCGCACAGCATCGCAAGGCCGACACGGCAGTCGCACGTTTGCTACCCAGGCTATCCACAGGCATGATCACTGGTTAGAAGTTCGACAAGGCAAGCGATTACCCGCCGTTGGTAGCTAGCTCCAGCTGGTCAGCAGGTGGGGGGAGTAGCGATGAAGCTTCGGCGAGCCGCCTTCACGGGAAGTAACTCGCCGTTGCCTGCCCGCACGCTTTGGTATGTCGCCGGCGTGTACTTCGGTTTGACCACAGTCATCGGATTCTGGCTGTGGCAAAGATGGGGAGGCGCGTTTACGACCCGAGCGGTCGATGACATTGGCTCGCTGATAGGCATTCTGTTCGCGGCAGGCTGCGCGGGGTGGGCCGCCCGGTCGGCGCGCGGCCGCATCCGGCGCGGGTGGCTGGCCATGACAGCCGGCCTGCTCGGTTGGGCTGTCGGCGAAGCCATCTGGGGCTTCTACGAGGTGGGTCTGCGGTACCAGCAGGCGCCGTACCCGTCGGTGGCCGACGCCTTCTATTTGCTTTACCCGCTGGGCGCCGCGGTTGCTGTGGTGTTCTTGTCGACCGGCAACAGCGGTCGATCGCGAATCCGGCTGATCCTGGACGGCCTGATCGTCGCGGCTTCGCTCTTCCTCGTGGCGTGGGTCACCGTGATTGAGAGCGTGTTCCATGCAGGGGGCGATTCTCGTCTGGCCCTGGCCGTGTCTTTGGCCTACCCGCTCACCGACGTGGTCATCATTACGATCGCGTGGGCGAGCGCCGTCGTCGCCTATCGCCCGAGCACGGGTCTGCTTCTGGCCGGCCTGATCATCATCGCCGTGTCGGACAGCGTTTTCTCCGCGATGACTGCGGTGAACGATTATTTCACCGGTAGCCTGCTCGACCTTGGCTGGCTCGCCGGATGCGGCCTGCTGGGCTTGGCCGCGTTGCGCAGCATCGGCGAACCGCTGCGCGAGGAGACATCGGTGGGGATTCCACGGCAAGCGCGACTCTGGCTGCCCTATCTGCCGCTAATGCTCGCCACCGTCGTCGCGTTGACAAAGACCCTCCCGGAAATCAATTCGATTCCCCTGACCGCCTCGGTACTTCTGCTCGTCATTGCGGTATTGGGCCGCCAGTTCGCCGCACTGGCTGAAAACCAACGACTGCTGTCCGATATCGGCCGCCTGGCGTTCACGGATCAGCTGACCGGCGTGGCCAATCGCGCGCTCTTCCTTGATCGGCTCGACCAGGCGGTAATGCGCCAGCGGCGTGAACCGCTCACGCTGACCGTGCTGTGCCTAGACCTCGATGGCTTCAAGGCCGTCAACGACGAACTCGGTCATCCCGCAGGCGACGAGCTGCTGATCCGAGTCGCAGAGCGCCTATCGGCGAGCGTGCGCAGCACGGACACCGTCGCCCGGCTCGGCGGCGACGAGTTCGCGCTCCTGATCGAGGGTCCCGTCGAGGACACCGTCGTGGCCGCAGAGCGGATCCTCGACTCGTTCGCCGAACCGATCGTGGTCGACCGCGTCGCATTGGCGGTCCGGCCCAGCATCGGTTTGACGCTGGCCACCGCCGGCATGCCGAAGACCACGGTCAACAGCCTGGTCAGGCAGGCCGACCTGGCCATGTATGCGGCCAAGCGCGACGGGGGTGGGTGCCTGCGCAGTTTCGTGCCGGATCTCTCCAATCCGTACGAACTACCCGGGCGATCCCCGGTCGTCGCCGCGCAGCCGGCTACGCCAGAGGAAGCCACGACGACACTTGAGAACGGCGGTGGGCCGGAAGAACAGCGTCCGGAGCCGGTGCCGGAGCGGCCGCGGTTGCCCCCACCGGGTGTGCGGGTGGCATTCGTTGCGCTGTTGACCGGTCTCGTGGTGTTCGCGCTATCTACCGTCTTCCGCGCGCAGCCGGGCCACATTCCGCTGATTGACCATTGGCTGGATTCGACTCTTCTGCTGTCGGCAGCAGCACTAGTCGCCGCGCGTTCGTGGTGGGTCGCCGCCGAGCGATGGGCTTGGCTCTTCATTGCCGCGGGGATGTCGGCCACCGGACTGGCCACGATCGTTTACGCGGTGTGGGCGCGTGAGGGTCAGATAGCGTCCCTTGCCGATCCGTTATGGGCCGCGTTCTATCCGCTCGTCTTCGCCGGGTTCCTGCTCCTGATTCGGCAGCGATTGCGGTACGTGCCTCCAGGGGTCCGCATCGATGCGGTGGTGGTGGCGCTCACCGTCGCCGCCGTCGCAACTGCGCTGACATCGAGACCTATCGAACCGGCGACCACCGGCTCGCCGGCCACCGCGCTCACCGGAGTCGCTTACCCGGCGGTCCAGCTATTGCTCCTTGCGCTTACGGCCGGATCGCTCGCAATCTTGGGGTGGCGCACCGAGCGGCGCTGGGCGCTGCTCGTCGCCGGGCTCGTGTTGTACGCCGTCGCGAACGTGTTCTACCTATTCGAGCTGTTGCACGGCTCGTATACGGAAGGGACATGGATCGATGCGTGCTGGCCGGCTGCTTTCCTGCTGATCGCCGCGGCCGCGTGGGTTTCGGGGCCGCACGCGGGCCTGCGGCCGAGGACCGGACGGGCACCGTTGCTTCTGCCGGTGGCGTGCACGATCGTCGCCCTCGGCGTGACACTTCTGGCTAATGACAAACGGTTGCCGGTGATGCTGGCCGCATTGAGCCTGACCGCGGTCGCCGCCCGGTTCGCGGTGACTTTCCGCGACGTCAGCGCGCTGGCCGAAAGCCACCACCAGGCGATGACCGACGAGCCGACCGGGCTGTCGAACCGGCTTGCAGTCGCCACCGCTTTGACGGCAGCAACGTTCGACGAGCCCGGCAGCACCAGATGGGATCGTCGCGGCGCAAGGCTTGGGCTTGTGCTGCTGGGGTTGGACCAGTTCCAGGAAATCGCCGATTCGCTCGGCAGAAGCGTCAGCGACGAACTGAGGTATCGCGTCGCGCACCGGCTGTCGAGGTCGGTACGGCCAGCCGATCTGCTGGCGCGCGTCGGCGCCGACGAGTTCGCGGTGCTACTGACCCAGGCCGATCTGACGACCAGCCGGGCGCAAGCCGGTGCGCTCATGGACGCGCTGCGCGCGCCGTTTGCGCTCGATCACATCACGATGCAGGTAGACGCCAGCATCGGTGTCGCACTGTGGCCGGACCATTGCGCTCATCCTCAGGAGTTGTTGGGGTGCGCCGAAGCGGCGTTGGCGCACGCAAGGACGATGACCAGCCACATCGCCGTGTACGACGCGGCCGCGGATGTACACACCAACCATGACGGCCAGTTCATCGCGGACCTGCGCAACACGCTCGCTCCCGAAGGACGAGAGGCGCCGCCGGCCGGCTCGCAGCCCGGCGACGAGCGACCCGAAGCTGGCGCGCTGATGTGCTACTACCAGCCCAAGATCGAGGCCAGCGATGACAGTGTGCACAGTGTCGAAGCACTCGTGCGCTGGCACCATCCAGCTCGCGGGCTGCTGCTTCCCGATCAGTTCCTGCCCGCGGCAGAACACGCCGGGTTGATGCGGCCGGTCGCGGCCCTAGTGCTCGACATGGCGCTGGCTCAGGTCCGTTCCTGGCGCGACCAAGGCATCACGCTGACGGTTGCGGTGAACCTCTCCACCACCAATCTGCTCGACCTCGGGTTGGTAGAAACCATCGCGCGATTGTTGCGAACCCACGACCTGCCTGCGCATGCGCTAATACTGGAAATCACCGAAAGCACACTGACGACCGATTCGCAGCGGGCTCGCGGGACGGTGGCTGCCCTGCGCCGGCTCGGTACCCGTCTCTCGCTTGACGACTATGGCACCGGGTGGTCATCGCTGGCGCGACTGCAGGATTTGTCCGTCGACGAGCTAAAGCTGGACAGGGTTTTCGTCGCACGGTTGGCCCGCGATCCTCGGTCCATTGCGATCGTGCGCTCGACGGTGGCTCTCGCGCACAGCCTTGGAGCCGACCTCGTCGCCGAGGGCGTCGAAGACGGCGCAACTCTGCATGCGCTGCGCCGGTACGGCTGCAACATCACACAAGGCAATGTGCACAGCGCACCGCTTCCGCCGGAGGAGTTTCAGCGCTGGCTCACGGCTCGTGCCCCCAGGCAGCCGACAAAGGTGCGATCCAAAAAGGTGCCGGCTTCCGACTAACTGATAGCCATGTCTAATTAGCCATGATGCACTACAGCGATCATGAAAAATGTCTCTATGACATCGTCGATTGCTGACAAGTAGCTCGGACATCAGCCATAATCGTTGGATGGAGCGGCGAAGAACCGGACAAATCACACGAGTAGCGGGAGCCGCTCTCGACCAGATGCCCGCTCGACTAGTGCTCGAGCGAATACCTGTACCGTCGCTGGCGATCGCTCGCGACGGTCGCATACTGTTTGCGAACGAGGCGTTCGCCGACATGATGGGCCACTCCACCGAAGCACTGCTGTCGATGGAGTTCTCCCAACTGTTCCGCTCGGTGCCAATCGATGAATCGCCGGTTTCGGTGGTCCGTAAGTACGCAGACCAGCTGGTCGAGTTGATGCACGCCGACGGTTCGGTGGTCCGAGCCCGGATGAGCAAGTCGGCGCTGATGCGCGACGACGACCCGTTGGCACTGGCCACATTTCAGGACTTGACCGAACAATTGTGGGCTCAAGGTCGGTGATTGCCCGCGTGCCTCACTCCGTCGGCATGGACTGACCGCGCCGGCGCAGCGACTCCCGGGCTAGGAACTCCTTGAGGTATGGCAGCGATTGCGCGGACGCGATGGCAGGCATTAGGAACTCCCACATTCGGGTAACGCGCTCCAGCAGGTCTTCCCCGCCGGATACGGCGTTCGATATCAGCTCGGTGCCGAGCATCGTGCCGACGATGAATTCGCCTGCCGCATGTGCGTCGATGTCGTCGCGCAGGTCGCCCTCGGCCTGCGCTCGCCGCGCCTGCTGCCCCATCTCCGCGAGCCAGACACTGTAGTTGAGAGTGCTCGCCTCGCTGAACTTCGCGAAAATCCGCAGCAGCACCGCCCCCATGCGCACCAGCTTGTCGGTGTTCGCCAGGTCCACAGTGACCAGGACGCCGTGGATCATGCTTTCCAGCGCGGGCGTCGACGAGCGACTGATGTCTTGGAACGTTTTCAGCAGGATGGCGGAGCCTTCGTTGATGACGGCCACCGCCAGCGCTTCCTTGGAATTGAAGTGGTGGTACAGAGCGCCCTTGGTCATCCCGGCGCGTTCGATGATGTCGCCGAGCCCGGCGTTGGAATAGCCAACGTCGTTGAACACTTCCACCGCGGCGTCGATGATCTTGCGCCGAGTCGCCTCGGACCGAGTCTGGCGCGCGATCATAGGCGTCCTTTCGGTCCAGTCGACGGACACGCGTGTCACTGGGCGACGTCAGACTAGCAATTTGGCTCGGACAGCCTCTTGCCGCAGCGAATGGTGCGTGCGGTCATTCTGGATCCCGTAGTGGCGACACCTTTCCCGATGCCACGGGGGTGCGGCGACGGACGAACTGGCTCAGGTAGCGCAACCGTTCGGGATTGGCGAATCCCGGTAACAGCAACATCCAGGCCTTCTCGATGTCCAGCAGGAACTGCTGAGGGTTGTCGAGATCGCTGGTGTGCCGAATGCCGATATACGTTGAAACCAGCAGGCGTGCGATGTCTTCGGGATCGCGCCCTTCGGCGATGTCGCCTTCCTTGACTGCTCGTCGGGCGATCTCGGCGAGCGCCTCGACGCCTTCGCGCAGGCTTCTTGCCTCGAGTCCTTCGGCTCGGCCGATGGATTCGAGCAGATACAGACCGGCGCGGGCCAAGTCCTCGCAGATGTCGGATACGGCCACTAGATAGGAGAGGTCGATTAGCGTCTCCAGCCCCGAGAGCTTGTTCGCAAGCACCCCGGCCGCCGCCTCACGCCCTAGTTCGTAGGCTTCATCGATTACCGCCCTTGCCAGCGCCTGCTTGGAGGGGAAATGGAAATACATCGCGCCTCTGCTGATTTCCACCGCGGCGACGACATCATCGAGGTTGACCAGGCTGTAGGGCTTATGCGCGAATTGCTGCGCCGCCGCCCGCACTAGTGGGCCGCGTGCGGAATCCGCGCGCCGGTCGGCTGGGTCAGTCACTGGTGCCTCGATCTCGACAACTGCGCCGACACGCCTCGGGCCGCCGCAGCACACGGGTGGTAGCAGGATTCTGCCATTCACTCGTGGCTGCGGCTTGAAAAGACGTTTCGCTATTGATTGTCTCAGCCGAGGGCTTCAGCGGGGCGTGGATTGCACTACCGGATGTCGGTCAGATCTGGCAGCAACAAGAGACTCGTCCTGTCAAGAAAGCAACTCGTAGACCGCAGCAACCCTAGTTGGCGTGGGCGGTGCACCAGACTATTTGTCTGCTATCCCTTCCCAAATCAATGGAAAAGTATGTAGCATGCCCTGATAATCAACTTGCAGTAGGTGATGCGGGCTCTCAACCGCATACACGCCGACACGGAAATCGCGGTCAGCGTGGTAACGCGGGCCACGTACACGGGCATGTGCCTGGGGGGGCAAAATTAGCAAACGCGACAATATTTCAAGGGGTGCGGAACCCGCAACCGCTCAACATCCTGACAGGCCGACGAGCCTCCGTTCTGGAGGTCACTCTTGAAATACACCCGCACGAGTATCGACGGGGTCACCGTCGTCGACATCCAACCCCACAACGATGAGCGTGGGTTCTTCGCGCGGTCGTTCTGCGCCGACGAGTTTGCCAAACACGGTCTGGATTCGACCGTCGCGCAGGTGAACTACGCCTACAACCACGCACGCGGTACGCTGCGCGGTCTGCGCAGGCAGGTGCCGCCATTCGCAGAAGCCAAGCTGGTGCGGTGTACGCGCGGTGCCATCTTCGCCGTGGCCGTCGACGTCCGGCTAGAGTCAGAGACCTTCGGCCAGCATGTGACCGTGGAGCTGACCGCCGAGAACCGGCGCGCCCTGTTCCTGCCGCCCTACATTGCGCATGGCTATCAGACCTTGGCCGATGACACCGAGGTCATGTACCAGGACAGCGGTCCGTTCGAGGCGAAAGGTGAGCAGGGATTCCGTTGGGATGACCCCGAGTTCGGTATCTCCTGGCCGCTACCGATCACCGTTATCTCCGATAAGGACACCGGCTGGCCGCTGATCGCGGAGGCCGGGCGCCTGTCACCCTCCGACAGTTGATGGCCGCCGCGACCTCTTTGTCACCCACGAATGCCACAGGCGTCCAAGGGAATTAGCATCCGGCGAGGACTTCGGTACGCACTCCGCGGGCAAGCACAGTTCTCGTAGATCAGCCACTCACTGGCGCCCAGCCATCCATCTCCGAACGTTTGCGTAGATAATCAACCGCGGGCCTGTTGCATACCTTCTAGCAAAGCTTGTGGATCTCGCTCCCATTGATAGGCTCGCTTCCTAAGTCGCGCGCGATGGCGGTCTGAGATCGCGAATCGCGTCGACTGAG
>JAVRPX010000405.1:0-2722 GCA_032161985.1 Mycobacterium sp. | reverse complement strand
GCGTCACAGATCTTGTCGGGGTGGCCCTCGGTTACCGACTCACTGGTAAACAGCCGAGCATCGCTCACGGTTCGAACCCTTTCCGAAACTTAGTTAGTCGAATTATATCTCTGCCTGATGTCGCCGCGGAGCGGCTCTAGTGCCCTGTCGCACCCAAGCGCGTGCCTCGGTGGCGCGCAACCCTTACGCGCAGGCTGACGCGTCGCTCGGGGCTTACCCGCCGCCGTTGTGCAGGAAGGCCACGATCGCGTCAACAATACGGCTGGCCATCAGAGTTTTCGAACCGTGCTCCAGTGCTACTTCGGCTCCGTCCGACGCCAGCAGCCAGCCGTCGTTGTCGTCCACCTCGAACGCCCGATTCTCGCCGACAGCATTGACGACGAGCAAATCGCACCCTTTCCGCTGCAATTTCGCCCGGGCGTGGAAAAGGACGTCGCCGTTGGCGTCGCCAGTCTCGGCAGCGAAGCCCACAATGGCTCGCATGTTGGGCAGCTGACCGTCGGTGCGGGCACGTACCGCCCCGGCCAACACGTCGTCGGTGCGCACCAAATCGATGGCGCTGGGTTCGGAGGCGCCCTTCTTGATCTTGTTGGTCGCGGAGTGAGCCGGCCGGAAGTCGGCGACTGCGGCCGCCATCACCAGCACATGCGCGGCAGGCGCGTGCTTGGAGACCGCGTCTTTGAGTTGAGCGGCGGACCCGATGTGGGCGACCTCGACACCGGCCGGGTCGATCAGGCCCGCGGTGTTGCCTGCGATGAGCGTGACGTCGGCGCCGCGTTGGGCCATCACGCGGGCCATCGCGTAGCCCTGCTTGCCCGAGCTGCGGTTCCCGATGAATCGCACCGGGTCGATGGGCTCGCGGGTTCCGCCCGCGGTCACCAGCACCTTGACGCCGGCCAGGTCGTAGGGCAGCGCGTCGCCGCGGGCCAACAGCAGCTGGGCCAGCGTGGTGATCTCCTCGGCCTCGGGCAAACGGCCTGCGCCACTGTCGGCGCCTGTCAGGCGCCCGGACGCGGGTTCGAGGACGATGGCGCCGCGACGGCGCAGCGTCGCGACGTTGTCGACGGTCGCCGGGTGAAACCACATCTCGGTGTGCATCGCAGGCGCGAACAGCACCGGACATCGCGCGGTCAGCAGCGTCGCGGTCAGCAGATCGTCGGCACGGCCCGCAACAGCGCGGGCCAACAGGTCAGCCGTGGCAGGCGCGACAACGACGAGATCGGCTTCCTGGCCGATGCGGACGTGTGGCACCTCATGGACGTCATCCCAGACGCCGGTGTGCACAGGGTTTCCGGACAGGGCCTCAAAGGTGGCGGCGCCGATGAAGCGCAGCGCGGATTCGGTGGGAACGACGCGGACGGAATGGCCGGCCTCGGTGAGCTGGCGGACAACGGTGGCGGCCTTGTAGGCGGCGATGCCACCGGCCACGCCGACGATGATCTGCTTACGCTCCGTCATCGCGTCTGATGCTCTTCGCCCAAGAGGCTCATCGCAAGCCCCGCCGGCGCCTACTCGCCCTCGGTGTGCTCGAGCAGGTCCTCGTGGATTTCGCGCAGCGCGATCGACAGCGGCTTTTCCTGCAGGCCCGGCTCGACCAGCGGGCCGACATATTCGAGGATCCCGTCGCCGAGCTGGTTGTAGTAATCGTTGATCTGGCGCGCCCGCTTGGCGGCGTAGATGACCAGCGCGTACTTGCTCGATGCGCGGTCAAGCAACTCGTCGATGGGCGGGTTGGTGATGCCCAAAGGCGTGTCGTAGGCGCCGGCGGCGGCCGTGTCGACGTTGTCCACAGCGGCCAGCTGCGCATCGGCGTGCGGGGTGCTCACGTAGAAAATCTCCTGGAGGTTTAGGTGGCTCTCGGGCTCGATCGCGCCGCATCCGGCGCGTTGCCCACCAGCAAGGATACCAATGCAGTGCAGGCAGACTCCAACTCGCTGTTCACGACGAGGACGTCGAAGTCATTCTGAGCGGCCAGTTCCGCCCGTGCGGTGGCCAATCGTCGGGCCATCACCTCCGCGGTTTCGGTGCCGCGCGCGGACAGCCGACTCTCCAGCGCCTCCCAGCTGGGTGGGGCCAGAAAAACAGTGGTGACCTCGGGCATCGCATGTTTGACGGCCCGCGCGCCGGCCAGGTCGACTTCGATGAGGACCGGGTGCCCGGCCGCGGTCGCCTCACGGATTGGCGCGGCGGGCGTCCCGGAACGGTGCAGACCGCCATGGATCTCCGCCCACTCCAGCAGCGCACCGTCGTCGATCAGCTGCTGGAACCGCTCGGCGGTCACAAACGAATAGTCGACGCCGTCCACCTCACCGGGCCGTGGGGCCCTAGTGGTGGCGGAGACCGAAAAGTGCAGGTCGGGAAGTCGGTCCCGCAGGCAGCGGACGACCGTGGATTTCCCGACGGCAGAGGGACCGGACAGCACCACAACACGGCTCATCGCTGTCCGACCCCCCGGCCGGCAGTCACTAGTCGCTGGTGAAGTCGAACTTTTCCAGCAGAGCCTTGCGCTGACGGTCACCCAGGCCGCGCAGACGGCGCGTCGGGGCGATCTCGAGTTCGGTCATGATCTCCTGCGCCTTGACCTTGCCGACCTTGGGCAATGCCTCCAGAAGCGCAGAAACCTTCATCTTGCCGAAGACCTCGTTGGTCTCGGCATCCTTGAGTACCTGCTTGAGGTTGGTGCCGCCGCGCTTGAGCCGATCTTTGAGCTCGGCACGTGCTC
>JAVRPX010000404.1:0-6050 GCA_032161985.1 Mycobacterium sp. | reverse complement strand
CTGTCCCAGGTGCAGGACGATCCCCCGACCCGAGTGCTGCGTGCGGTCGGCAATTCCCGCCGCACGCTGCGCGCCGGGTTCACCACCGTGCGCAACCTCGGATTGTTCGTCAAGACAGGCGGTTACCTGCTCGACGTCGCGCTGGGCAAGGCGATCGACGCGGGCTGGATCGAGGGCCCGAGGGTGGTACCCGCCGGGCACGCGATCACCCCGACCGGTGGGCATCTCGACCCGACGATGTTCGCGGCGTTCATGCCTGGTGTGCTGGAACTGACCGTCGAGGAGGGCATCGCCAACGGTGTCGACGAGATCCGAAAGGCCGTGCGGTACCAGATCAAGCACGGCGCCCAGCTGATCAAGGTGTGTTGTTCCGGTGGTGTCATGTCGCTGACCGGAGAGGCAGGGGCACAACACTATTCGGATGAGGAGCTGGCCGCGATCGTCGACGAGGCGCACCGGCGAGGCCTGCGGGTCGCCGCGCATACACACGGCGCCGAGGCGGTCAAACACGCGGTGGCTGTCGGCATCGACTGTATCGAGCACGGATTCCTGATCGACGACGAGGCCATCAAGATGCTCGTCGACAACGACCGCTTCCTTGTGACCACCCGACGGCTCGCCGAGGCGATGGATGTCTCGAAGGCGCCAAAGGAGCTGCAGGACAAGGCCGCCGAGATGTTCCCGAAGGCACGGACTTCGATCAAGGCCGCGTATGAGGCCGGGGTGAAGATCGCCGTCGGCACCGACGCGCCTGCGATTCCTCACGGCCGCAACGCCGACGAGCTCGTCACCCTTGTCGACTGGGGCATGCCGCCTGCCGCAGTGCTGCGCGCGGCGACGGTGGTGGCGGCCGATCTGATCAACAAACCTGACCTCGGCAAGTTGGCAGAGGGCTACCTCGCTGACATCATCGCCGTGCCCGGCGATCCGCTACTGGACATCAGCGTTACAAAGAACGTAAGTTTTGTAATGAAAGGGGGCAAGGTCTATGTCAACAAGAACTGACGATCTCGTGGAGATCCAGCAGCTCCTCGCGAAGTACGCGGTGACCATCACCCAGGGCGACATCGAGGGCCTCGTCTCAGTGTTCACTCCCGACGGCACCTACAGCGCATTCGGTGAGACCTATGCTCTGGAGCGCTTTCCCGTGCTGGTCGACGCCGCGCCGAAAGGCCTGTTCATGACGGGCACGGCGCTGGTCGATCTCGACGGCGACTCCGCCACTGGAACCCAGCCGCTGTGCTTCATCGAGCATTCCCAGCACGACATGCGCATCGGGTACTACCGCGACACCTATGTGCGCACCGCCGACGGCTGGCGGCTGAAGACCAGGGCCATGACCTTCATCCGGCGAAGCGGCGACCACGACCACGGGAGGCCGCACGCGATCGGCCGGCCGAGTGCATGAATGTCGTTGAGTTCCGGTCGAACCTGCGTGCGTGGCTTGACGAGAACGATCTGACACCACCGGCTGGCGACCACTCGCTTGACGCCCACCACGCGCAACACTCCCGGGTGATGCGCGCCCTCTACGATGCTGGCTGGATGCGTTGGGGCTGGCCGGAATCCGCGGGTGGACTCGGCGGCCCGATGATCCTGCGCGCGATTGTCGGCGAGGAGGTCGTCGGCCGCCGCCTCGACGAACCCGGCCCGTACTCGATGCTCGAGGTGCTGACCCCGACGATGATCGACTACGCCCGTCCCGAACTCGCCGCGGAGATGGTGCCGCGGTTGCTGTCGGGCAGCGAAACGTGGTGCCAGGGTTTTTCGGAACCCGGGTCGGGTAGCGATCTCGCGTCGCTGACCACGCGCGCCGAGCAGCGCGGCGACGGATGGGTGGTCAACGGCCAGAAGGTCTGGACCAGCTTCGCGCAGTACGCGACCCGCTGCATACTTCTCACCCGTACCGGCGGCCCGGATACTCCGAACCACGCGGCGATCACCGCGTTCTTCGTGGACATCGACACCCCCGGCATCACGGTTCGGCCCCTGCGCACGATGCACGGCGTCGACGAGTTCTGTGAGGTGTACTTCGACGACGTCGTGGTACCCCCCGACCGCATGCTCGGAAACCCCGGCGACGGCTGGAAACTCGCGATGGATCTGCTGCCCTACGAACGCTCGACCTGCTTCTGGCAACGCATCGCCTACCTGTACTCGCGGTTCGACGCTTTGATCGATGAAATCAAAGGACTCGGCGCGGCCGCGGACTCCGATCTGGGCGCGACGTATCTGGCCCTGCACACGCTGCGCTGCCGCTCCAGGGCCACCCAGCACCGGCTGGCAGACGGTCACAAGCTAGGTGCGGACACCTCGATCGACAAGGTGTTGCTGGCCGGCGCCGAACAGCTGCTCTACGACACGGCACGGGATCTTCTGCCAGGCGCCGTCGAACTCGACGACACCGACTGGCGCACCGAATTCCTGTACTCGCGGGCGGCCACCATCTACGGCGGCACCGCCGAAGTGCAGCGCAACATCATCGCCCGCCGGCTATTGGATCTCGGGAAGCAGTGATCGTGGCTACCGAATCGGATACCGAATCACTCGCTTTACTCGAAGACGGACTGCGCAAGACGATGCTGTCGACCTCCGGCGCCGAGCTGGACGCGGCGCTGACCGAACTGGGCTGGGCCGACATGCTGTCCGAGATGCCTGAGGTCGCGGTACCGCTGGTGTTCCGGCTGTTGGGTGAAACGGGTTCGCACGCTTCGGTTCTCAACGACGTGGTGCAACAGACCGCCGACCGTGAGCTCGGCGCTACCCCGGAACTGCCGTATGCGGGCGGCGGCTGGGTGGTGTGGGACTACCAGGACGGCCCGAACCCGACGCTCGGTGGGCTGCCGCTTCGCCGGGTGGACGACGGCGGGCTGCTCCGGCTGGCCGATGCCCGCCGGGCACTGGGCTGGTGGCTGGTCGGTTCGTCTCGCGCGATGTTGGCCTTGGCGCGCCAGCATGCGCTGGACCGGGTCCAATTCGGCCGACCGATCGCAGGGTTCCAGGCGGTCCGGCACCGGCTGGCCGAGACGCTGGTGGCCATCGAAGGCGCCGAGGCGACGCTGAGCCTGCCCGGAGCGGATAACCCCGATCTGACCGCGCTGCTGGCCAAGGCCGCTGCGGGCAAAGCCGCGCTGACCGCGGCCAGACACTGTCAGCAGGTGCTCGGCGGCATCGGCTTCACCGCCGAGCACGATCTGCACCTCCACGTGAAACGGGTCTTGGTGCTCGACGGATTACTGGGCAGCTCAAAGGAACTCACCAGGAAGGCCGGAGCGGGGCTGCGGGCCCGCGGCTCGGTCCCGCGCCTCGTCGACCTCTGACCCCACTTCCGCGAGCGTGCGTGTTTGCACGCCGACACGCCGCCTTCCGCGCGCAGAACGCGCACACTCGTCAACCCGCGAGCGTGCGTGTCTGCCCTGCGACACGCCGCCAAATGCGTACAGCTAGCGCACACTCGAACGGCGCGAGCGTGCGCAAAATGCCACATTGGCTCGGTGTGTCGCGTACAGACACGCACGGTCGCAGCAGTGGGCTACTTGATGTTGGCCTTCATCTCGTCCATGTTCACCAGAACCGGCCAGCCGCTGACGCTCATCGCGTTGCCGTGGCCCGTCTGGTGGATGTCAAACACCGACTGGATCGCCGCGTAGAAGCCCTGCACATCAAGCGTCTGGTTGACCGCCCGCTTGGCTTGCCGCAGAGCGAAGGACGGCATCGTCGCAATATGCTCGGCGAGCGCCCGAGTTTGGCTGTCGAGCTCGTTGCGGGGCACGACCCGGTTCACCATTCCCGTTCGCTCCGCCTCCTCCGCTGTCAGCGCGCGACCAGTGAACAGGATCTCCTTGGCCTTGCGCGCGCCGAGTTCCCAGGTGTGGCCGTGGTACTCGACTCCGCCGATACCCATCAGCACAACCGGATCGGAGAACAGCGCGTCGTCGGCGGCCAGGATCAGGTCGCAAGGCCAGCACAGCAGCAGCCCGCCGGAGATACACCGGCCCTGCACCGCCGCGATCGACGGCTTCGGCACGTTGCGCCAGCGCAGCGAGTAGTCGAGGTAGCGCCTGCTCTCATGCTGGTAGATCAGCTCCAGCGTGATCTTGTCGGGAACCGGTCCGCCACCGCTGATGTCGTGACCCGCCGAGAAGTGCTTTCCGTTGGCGCGCAACACGATCACTGCGACGTCAGGATCCTCGGCGGCGCGGGTCCACGCGGCGTCGAGTTCGTCGAGCAGCTCACTGTTCTGGGCGTTGGCGGCCTCGGGCCGATTGAGCGAGATGGTCGCGATGCGGTCGGCGACGTCATAGTCGATGTGCATGGTTGTTCCTCAATTTCGGGGCAGGCCCAGCCCTCGCTGGGCAATGATGTTGCGTTGGATTTCGGAAGTACCGCCGGCGATCGTGCCGCCGAACGAACGGACATAGCGTTCGAACCATCCGCTCCTGTAGAGGTCGAGGTGCTGCGCGCTGTACGGGCCGGAGAAACTCGGGTGCGCCAGCGCTTCGTCGCCCGCCGCGGCGAGGGCGTATTCGGTCGCGGTCTGCGAGGCCTCCGACCCGAACAGCTTGAGCACCGACAACGCGGCCGCATCCTCGTCGCCGCGCGCCGCGCTCGCCAGCGCCATCGAGCCGAGCAGCCGCAGCGCCTGGTTGTCCATCACCAGCGTGGCGTATCGGTCGCGGCCCAGCACACTGTGCGGACGAAAATCCTCGACGAGTTCCTGCAGACGGTCGGCATAGCTCAGCCACAACATGTTTCGTTCGTGGCCCAGCGATCCGTTGGCCACCCGCCAGCCCTCGTTGAGCGGTCCGACGAGGTTTTCGGCCGGCACCCGCACGTCGCTGAAGAAGACCTCGTTGAAGTCCAGGTCATCCTGATCGCATGCCGACGCGAACGGCCGTCGCACCACACCGGGAAGGTCGGTTGGGATCATCAACGCGCTGATGCCCTTGTGCTTGGCGACGTTTGGATCAGTGCGAACAAAAGTCAGCAGAACGTCGGCGTCATGGGCGCCGGACGTCCACACCTTCTGCCCATTGACAACGAAGTCGTCGCCATCGCGAACAGCACGCGTGCGCAGCGAAGCCAGATCGGAGCCAGCCCCCGGTTCGCTCATCCCCAGCGACGCCGTCAACTCGGCACGCAGGATCGGCACCGCCCACTGACGCTGTTGCTCTGGCGTCCCGAACGAGATCAAGGAAGCGGAGATGATGCCGACACCCTGAGGGTTGAACGTCAGGTAGGCGCGCCTGCGCGCGAGCTCCTGTTGATGGACGTACTGCTGCAACAGCGTGGCGTTTCGGCCACCGAACTCGGGAGGGTATCCAGGCAGCAACCAACCATTGTCGAACATCAGCCGCTGCCAGTGGCGTGCCCATTCCGGGATATGGCTGCTGGACCCCGACCGCTTCAACGCCTCGGCCTCAGAGGGCAGATGTTCGTCCAGAAACGCCACGAAGTCCGCACGGAAGGCCTCGACGTCAGCGTCGAAGGTCAGCTGCACGGCGCTCCCGGGGGAAGAAAATTCGAAAGACTTCTGTTATCTCCAAAATGAGAATACTATTCTCATGATGAGAAAGTTACAATCTCTGACACGTGAACCGCGAGGGGGTCGAGGACCGCAATGGCAAGGCGTTCTCCGGTACAGTCAGTGCATGTTTTCCCCAATCGGCCAGCATCTGAGCCGCCGGTGACCAGTCCGAGCGAAGAGCCCGCCTGGAAGCAGCGCGCGGTCGAGCGATCGATCAAGACAGCGAAGCTCCGGGCCGCGCAACGCGTTCAGCGTTTCCTCGACGCCGCACAAGCGATCATCATCGAGAAGGGCAGCACCGACTTCACGGTCCAAGAGGTCGTGGACCGCTCGCGCCAGTCGCTGCGAAGCTTCTACCTGCAGTTCGACGGCAAGCACGAGCTTCTGCTCGCCCTGTTCGAGGACGCGCTGAGCCGCTCTGCCGAGCAGATCCGTGCGGCGACCTCCGGTCAGAAAGACCCGCTGGAAGCGCTCAAAGTCGCGGTGACGTTGCTGTTCGAGTCCTCGCGACCCGACCCGACCG
>JAVRPX010000403.1:0-6412 GCA_032161985.1 Mycobacterium sp. | reverse complement strand
GCCCCTGGGGTACATGGTCGACCTGCTGGCCGCGGTGCCGTCGATCGTGTACGGCGTGTGGGGCCTGTATGTGCTGGCGCCGGTGCTCAAGCCGTTTGCGTTGTGGCTCAACAAGAATCTGGACTGGCTCTTTCTGTTCAAGACCGGCAACGCGTCGGTGGCAGGTGGCGGCACCATCTTCACCGCAGGCATCGTGCTGGCGGTGATGATCCTTCCGATCATCACCGCGGTGACCCGCGAGGTGTTCGTGCAGACACCCCGTGGTCAGATCGAGGCGGCGCTGGCGCTCGGTGCGACGCGGTGGGAGGTAGTGCGGACCACCGTGCTGCCGTTCGGCCTATCGGGTTACATCAGCGGCGCGATGCTCGGATTGGGCCGCGCGCTCGGTGAGACGATCGCGCTGTTGATCATCCTGCGCGGTACGCAGACGGCGTTCAGCTGGACGCTGTTCGATGGCGGCTACACCTTCGCGAGCAAGATCGCCGCCACCGCAAGCGAATTCAACGATCAGTACAAAGCCGGCGCCTACATCGCCGCGGGCCTGGTGCTGTTCATTCTGACGTTCGTGGTGAACTCGCTGGCCCGGGCCGCAGTCGCCGGGAGGGGCGCGAAATGACGTCGACACTGGACCGCCCTGTCAAGGCGACCACGTTCCAGGGCGTCAGCCTGCGTCGCAAACTGACCAACAACGCCGCGACGGTGCTTGTGACGTTATCGCTGCTAATCGCCATGGTGCCTCTGCTGTGGGTGCTGTTCTCGGTAATCACCAAGGGCCTGGCGGCGATCACGTCACCGACGTGGTTCACCAACTCGCAGTCGGGTATGACGGCCTTCCAGGCCGGCGGCGGTGTCTACCACGCTGTCATCGGCACGCTGCTGCAGGGCCTGGTGTGCGCGATCATCTCGATCCCGATCGGCATCTTTGTCGCCGTCTATCTGGTCGAGTACGGCGGCGGCACGCGGCTGGGCAAGCTGACCACGTTCATGGTGGACATCCTCACGGGTGTTCCGTCAATCGTGGCCGCTCTGTTCATCTATGCCCTATGGGTAGCCACGCTCGGGTTCCAGCGTTCAGGTTTTGCGGTGTCGCTGGCGCTGGTGCTGCTGATGATCCCGGTCATCGTGCGTGCCACGGAGGAGATGCTGCGCATCGTGCCGATGGACCTGCGCGAGGCCAGTTATGCGCTCGGCGTACCGAAGTGGAAGACCATCGTGCGCATCGTCATCCCGACCGCGTTGTCGGGCATCGTGACCGGGATCATGCTTGCGCTTGCCCGAGTGATGGGTGAGACCGCACCGCTGCTGATCCTGGTCGGCTACGCACAGGCGATGAACTTCGACATGTTCGGCGGCTTCATGGGGTCGCTGCCCGGCATGATGTACGACCAGATCTCTGCCGGCGCCGGCAGCAACCCCGTCCCCACCGACCGGCTGTGGGGCGCAGCGCTGACCCTCATCGTGCTCATCGCCATACTCAACATCGGGGCGCGGTTCGTCGCGAAGATCTTTTCCCCCAAGAAGGTTTAGGAGCAACACGTGGCCAAGCGGTTGGACCTCAAGGACGTCAACATCTACTACGGCTCGTTCCACGCCGTTGCCGATGTGGCGCTGTCTGTTCAGCCCCGCAGCGTGACGGCGTTCATCGGACCGTCAGGCTGCGGCAAGTCGACGGTGCTGCGGACGCTGAACCGCATGCACGAGGTGATCCCCGGCGCCCGCGTCGAGGGGTCGGTGCTTCTGGACGGCGAGGACATCTACGGTGCCGGGGTGGACCCGGTCGGTGTTCGTAAGACCATCGGCATGGTGTTCCAGCGGCCAAACCCGTTCCCCACCATGTCGATTCGCGACAACGTGGTGGCCGGGCTCAAGCTCCAGGGGGTTCGCAACAAGAAGGCGCTCGACGAGGTTGCCGAACGCTCGCTCAAGGGCGCCAACCTGTGGACCGAGGTCAAGGACCGGCTGGAGAAGCCCGGCGGCGGGCTGTCCGGCGGGCAGCAGCAGCGGCTGTGCATCGCCCGTGCGATCGCCGTTCAGCCCGACGTGCTGCTGATGGACGAGCCATGCTCGGCGTTGGACCCGATCTCCACGCTGGCCATCGAGGACCTGATCGCGGAGCTGAAGCAGGAATTCACGATCGTGATCGTCACGCACAACATGCAGCAGGCCGCCCGGGTGAGTGACCAGACCGCGTTCTTCAACCTGGAAGCGACGGGCAAGCCGGGCCGCCTGATCGAGATCGACGACACCGAGAAGATCTTCTCGAATCCGAACGAGAAGGCCACGGAGGATTACATTTCCGGCCGCTTCGGTTGACGCGGGGCGTCCTCCGGCCGCTCGGCTAGGGCGTCAACACAACTCGCGTTCCCGACGGTTCGGGCGCGGACCACGCCTCGGCCACGTCGGCGAGCGATCGGCGCTTGGTCTCGATCTGCAATTCCCCTGCAGCGACCATCGCGAGCAGTCGGGGCAGACCCTCGGTGCGGGCGCGACCGAGTGCGTCGAATGGGACGCTGCCCATGCCCATCCCGGACAGCGTGATGCCTGCGCTGCGCAGCACACCCGCGGGCACGTTCATCGTCGGGCCCGCCATCTCTCCGATCTGGACGAACCGCGTGGCGTGGAACTTCGCCGCGAGTTGGCCGCTGCCTAAAGCGGTCATCACCTTCTCGGCTGGCTCGCCCCAGAGGTAGTCGAGGACGGCGTCGAAAGGCTGCTCGGCATGCGCTGCGGCGATCCGGGCGGCCAGGTCCTCCTCGCCGAGTGCGATGACGTCGTCGGCGCCAACGGTTCGCAGCCACTGCAGCCGCTCGACGTTTCGGCCTGCCGCCACCACGCGCTGCGCGCCGAACACCGACTTCGCCAACTGCACCGCCACCGATCCGGTCACGCCGGTCGCGCCGAGGACGAGCACATGCGCACCCGGCTTGACCGCGGCGGCATAGTCCAGCGACATCCAAGCCGAAAAGCCCGGGTTGGGAATGGCCGCGGCAGTCACCGGATCGATGGTGTCGGGCAGCGGTGTCGCCGCATCGGGATCGACCAGCGCCCGCTCGGCCATCATGCCGAAGGGCCTCAAAGCGCCGGTGTATACCAGCCGGCCGTCGGCCAGCCGTCCGACCCCGTCGACACCGGCGACCGCCGGCAGCTGAATCTCCTTGCTGGCGTAGTGGTTTCCCGACATCAGGCCGCGGGTCAGGTTGGTCAGCGCGGAGGCTTCGACAGTGATGACCACAGCACCGTCGCGCGCCGACGGCTCGTTGAAGTCCGTGTACACCGGCGGGCGGCCCAAGGCTTCGACGACGGCTGCCTTCATGGGAACTCCTAAAGTTTCCTGAAAGATTGTTTCAATAGAAACTATATGCCCACTGCCACGTCGATGGCAAGATAGTTTCCGTGAAAACCAAGGCTGAGCTCGTCGATGAGATCAACGACCTCATCGGCGCGGTCGGGGACAAGTTCGACGGCGAAGAGGGCGACCCGGAGCGCGACTACATGGCCGCGCACTGCCCGAAACGTCTCGAGGGCACCGCGCGTCGGTTGCCGACCCTCAGCATGCACCTGCTCGCCCACATAGCCGAAGGCCCGGTCAGCGTCGTCGGCCTGGCTGCGCGCGCCGATCAGCTCAAAGGCACGGTGTCCAAACACGTTCAACGCCTGGTCGAGGCCGGACTCGTCGAACGCACCCCGATACCGGGTAACCGCAAGGAGGTCACCCTTGGCCTGACGGCCGACGGAAAGGTCGTCGCCGAGGTTCACGAACGCATGCACGACGAAATGAAGCGGGGGGTCGTCGACTTCCTCTCTCGGTACAACAACGCCGAGTTGTCCGTATTGACCAAGATGCTCCGCGACTTCTTGTCCGCCCAGAAAGTCGGCGTGCGGATCGTGCGGGGGCCGGAATAACTCGCAGCCCCTCGCGGTCATAGCCCCTATGAGCAAGGCAGTGCAGTACGACTCCTACGGCGACATCGACGTGCTCGAGGTGCGCGAGGTTCCGCGACCAACACCTGGCGACGGTGAGGTCCTTGTCGAGGTGAAGGCGGCCGCGATCAATCCAGGTGAAGCGATGATCCGCCGCGGCGCCATGCACGACCGTTGGCCTGCAACGTTTCCGTCAGGGCAGGGCAGCGACCTGGCTGGAGTCGTGGCCGAAGTCGGTGACGGAGTGGGCGACTTCGGCGTCGGCGACGAGGTGCTCGGCTTCACCGACAACCGTTCCAGCCAAGCGCAGTTCGTCGTCGTTCCTGCCGGGCAGCTGACCGCGAAGCCGCGCGACGTGTCGTGGGCGGTCGCAGGAAGTTTGTATGTCGCAGGCACCACCGCGTACGCCGCGGTTCGTGCGGTCGCGTTGAAGCCGGGCGACACGGTTGCCGTCGCGGGTGCGGCCGGCGGGGTCGGCACCATCGCCGTCCAGCTGGCCAAGCGCCGCGGCGCCACCGTGCTCGGCATCGCCGGGCCGTCGAACGACGACTGGCTCACCGCGCACGGCGTGATCCCGGTCAATTACGGTGACGGCCTGGCCGACCGGCTACGGGACGCGGCGCCCGACGGGCAGGTCGATGCATTTCTGGACTTTTTCGGCGGCGGCTACGTCGAGCTCGCGGTGACCGAACTCGGCGTCGATCCTCAACGCGTGGACACCATCATCGACTTTCCGGCGATCGAGCGGTTCGGGGTCAAGGGCGAGGGCAACGCCGACGCCGCCGACGCCGCCGTGCTGGCAGAGCTTGCGGGCTTGATCGTCGCCGGTGAGTTGGAGGTACCGGTGGCCGAGGAATACCCGCTAGACCAGGTGCAAGAGGCGTTTCGCAGACTGGAGCAGCGGCACACCAGGGGAAAGATCGTGCTGCGGCCGTGACGGCCTGCCGGCTCAGCGCGGGGCGGGGATTTGTTCCTCGTCGGGGAGCTTGCCGGTGACCTGGAAGATGATGCGGCGGGCGACCTCGACGGCATGGTCGGCGAACCGCTCGTAGAAGCGGCCAAGCAACGTCACGTCGACGGCCGCGGCCACCCCGTGCTTCCATTCCCGGTCCATCAACACAGTGAACAGGTGGCGATGGAGGTCGTCCATCGCGTCGTCTTCTTCGCGGATCCTGGCAGCCTTCTCCGGGTCGCGGGTGACCAGAACCTCCTGGGCGCTATTGCCCAATTCGACTGCCACCCGGCCCATTTCGGCGAAGTAGCCGTTGACCTCTTCGGGCAGCGCATGCTGCGGATGGCGACGCCGGGCGATCTTGGCGACGTGCAGCGCCAGGGCGCCCATCCGGTCGACGTCGGCGACGATCTGAATCGACGAGACGATGGCGCGGAGGTCGCCTGCCACCGGCGCTTGCAGCGCCAGCAGTACAAAGGCGGACTCCTCCGCTTTGGCGCTCATCGCGGCGATCTGCTCGTGGTCGGTGATGACCTGCTCGGCCAGTACCAGATCCGCCTGCAGCAGGGCTTGCGTGGCGCGTTCCATGGCGACGCCCGCCAGCCCGCACATGTCGCCGAGCTGGGCTGTCAAGGCATCCAGTTGCTCGTGGTACGCGGTTCGCATACTGCCAAGCCTACGGGGTGGTTCGCCGAAACGTCACGACAGCCACGGTGAACGAAAGGTGAATGCGGCCTGCCTAAACCGTTGTTACAGGTGGTGCTGTCGCGGCTATTCGCACGAGGTGTCGGCGGCGTTTGTGACGGTCAGATCCTCCGGCAGGTGCGTCGGTGAAGTGCTAGTGCCGTGAACGACGTGTACCTGCACGGCGGAGCCGCTGGGCGACGGTGGCGCAACCGAGTAGAAGTCGCTTCCCAGCACTACCCGCACCACATCGCCCATGCCGGTGACACGTTCGATGGTGGGGTTCGTGAACGACGAGGCGACCGTCGCAGCGGCCTGCTCATTGCCCGGCGAGAAGAACACCGTCGTCGAGCTCAGTGGTCCGGGGTAGTCGTCGGGAGTGGTGACGTTGAAGCCGTGTGACTGCAGTTCGGTTGCCGCGGTGGACGCCAGCCCGTTCTCGCCGGTCGAGTTCGAGACGCGCACGGTGATGTCCTGCGGATTGGTAGTCACCGCGTTCACCAACTCGGCACTCTCCGGCCCAGACGTGGGCGTCGAACTGGGCGCCTTGCTTGCCGAGTCCGGCGTCGCACTCACGGTCGAATCGGGTGTGCCGGGCACCGGGGAGTTGTCGGCGTTCTTCTCCTCGGGCAGCGGGTCGTCGTTGATGATCGCGTCGAACAGTGCCCGCATGTCGTCTGTGCGGGGCGTCTCGTTGCCATACTCGTCGGCGTATCCAACCGTCGGCACGGTGACGAACGTGATCCGGCCCGCGTTCACGCCCTGAATGGACTGGCCGAGGTCGACGAGGTCCTTGGTCTTGATGTTGTCGACGTAACTGTCGTCGATGAACATGTTGACCACGTTGTTGAGCTT
>JAVRPX010000402.1:0-9066 GCA_032161985.1 Mycobacterium sp. | reverse complement strand
CTGATGGTCGGTATCTTCTCGATCACGTCGCGGACAGTCAACGCATTGCGGTGGTCGATCGAGAACCGCAAACCGACGCGTGAGGATCAGGTCAACACCTTCCGGGCGCCGTGGCGGGTAGCGAGGACCGAACTGATCCTGTGGGGCTTCGGAGCGGCGCTGTTGACGACGCTCTACGGACTGCAGGATCCCGCATTCATCCCTCGGTTTGCGTTCTCCGTCGGTTTCAGCGGCGTCGTGATGGCCACCCTGTGCTACCTGCTCACCGAATTCGCATTGCGGCCGGTTGCGGCGCAAGCTCTGGAGGCCGGGCCGCCGCCGCGCCGGCTCACCGCGGGGATCATGGGCCGGACCATGATCGTGTGGCTGCTGAGCTCCGGAGTGTTTCTGGTCGGGATCGCACTCACCGCCGTATTCGCCCTATCGCTGCAGAACCTGACGACAGCCCAATTCGCCTTTGCCGTAATAATTCTGGCCCTGTTGGCCTTCTTCGTCGGCTTTCTGCTGATGTGGATCCTGTCCTGGCTGACGGCAACGCCCGTGCGCGTTGTGCGTTCCGCACTCAAGCAAGTCGAGCAGGGTGACCTGGACTGCAACGTGGTCGTGTTCGACGGCACCGAGCTCGGCGAGTTGCAGCGCGGGTTCAACTCGATGGTCGCGGGACTGCGCGAACGCGAACGAGTGCGGGACCTGTTCGGCCGGCACGTCGGACGCGAGGTCGCCGCGGCGGCTGAACAGCAGCGCCCCAAGCTAGGCGGCGAGGAACGCCACGTCGCGGTGATCTTCGTCGACATCATCGGATCCACACAGTTGGTGACGGGTAGGCCGGCGACGGAGGTGGTCGACCTGCTGAACCGGTTCTTCACGGTGATCGTCGACGAGGTCGACCGCCACCACGGCTTCGTCAACAAGTTCGAGGGCGATGCGGCGCTGGCGGTGTTCGGCGCCCCGAACCACCTCGACCACCCGGAGGACGAGGCGCTGGCGGCCGGACGTGCCATCGCCCGGCGGATCCGCGACGAGGCGCCGGAGTGCGAAGCGGGCATCGGCGTCGCGTCCGGGCAGGCGGTCGCAGGCAATGTGGGCGCCAAGGAGCGATTCGAATACACCGTCATCGGTGAGCCGGTCAATGAGGCCGCGCGGTTGTGCGAACTGGCCAAGTCCACGCCCGCCCACCTGCTGGCGTCATCCCAGACCGTCCAGAACGCGAACGAAAACGAGCGCAGCCATTGGACTTTCGGTGACACCGTGACGTTGCGCGGCCACGACGAGCCCACCCGGCTGGCACTACCGGTTTAGCGGCCTATCCGCTCGGAGCAGGGGTTGCCGAGGCCGCAGCCGCGGCCTTGCCTTCAGGACTTGCGGCCGAGTTGCCAGCGGACGTCGCCGAGGCCACCGGCGCACCGCAGTTGAGCGAGATCAGCACTTGACTCACCGGCGAGGCGCTCGTGTTCTCCGGCGGGGCCTCGGTCCTACTTTCCTGGTGAGTGACGATGCAGCTCGACCGCGCAACGGTGTCGCCCACCGTGGTGGACACCACCACCGACAGGCCAGCCGCGGAAAGTTGAGAAGCAGCATCGCTGTACTTCTGTCCCACGACATCGGGCTGCGTAGCGGCGTGAGCCACAACGCTTCCGAAGATAGTCATCACCACGCCAGTCGCGGTGACGCTCGTGCTGAGAAGAAGGGCCCTGTTCACTTCAGAACGACCTCAGGTGGAGACTGGTGACAGTTCGATTGCATGGAATGATGCTGCCTCGACACCCGTAAAGCAGGCTGTCCTGGCGCTGTGATTCCCTATAAAGTTGGCTGGCCGGCGGTTGAGAGCTGAGCTCCGTTATCTGGGACTTTGCGGATCAGGACTGTTGAGCTACTGCCAATCGCCTTCGAGTCCACTTAAACGGTCGTCGATCGATTGATTGTGAACAGTCCTCGACGTAGAAACGAACCGGAGTTCGAAGAAGTGCTCCAGTCCGATTCTTGAATTTCTCCTGATAAGCAGCGGCCGATCCGATGTGAGCATCCGGTCGGGTGTTGGAGGTAGTCCATGCGCACACAACAACTTACACGGCTCTCGGCTGCAGTTGGGGGTAGTGCAATCATTGCAGCGGCCGCCATGGTTCTGTCGCACCCGGGTGCTGCGAGTCCGCAGAATGTCGCTGGGGGATCTGGAGATTCGGCGACCGGAGGCACATATACATCTCCCACTGTTCCGGCGATGTCGGTCGACCCGACGGCAATGAACATGGGGGCCACGGCGACTGCTGCTCTGCCGGCGGCGACCCTCGCGACGTCCGTCGCGTCGCCGAAGTTGAAGGCCAGTCCCGCACCCGGATGCGTGAACAATGGGCAATGCCCGTGAAATTGCCGGCCGAATGAGCAGGCAGGGCAAACCCACAGCATCCAAAGGTGTTGGATACAACTTGAATTCGCAACCATCGAACGCTTAGTCGTCCGAATCGGAAGCCGAAGATGATCTTGAGGCAATGCGAATGGCAAGGGGACGATCCGGAGCGGGCAGAGCGCAATCGACGACGTGCGTGCTGCCCATGACGAAGCGCCGTACGAATCGTACGCACACCCCCAGTCGGCACCTGGACAACTTGCTGCGATTGCGTGGGCGTTCGGATTGGATCCACCCGACGTGGCGCGCTCCAGAGTGCTCGAAAATTGGTTGTGCGGCTGCAGGAAACCCTATCCCATCGCAGCGACCCATCCGCTGGCATGCACGGTGGGCATCGATCTGTCGCAGGTTCACATAGACCAGGGCAATCGCAGGGTCCGCGCCTTGGGGCTTGACAACATTGAGCTGATGCACAGCGATATCGCGCCACTCGACCTCGCGGCAATGGGCCAGTTCGACTTCATCATCTGTCATGGGGTGTATAGCGGGGTCCCAGACGAGGTGCAGGAGACAATCCTGGCCGCGTGCGGCCAGTTGCTGTCCCCCGCCGGCGTGGCGTACGTGGGCTACAACAGGTATCCCGGCTGGAAGGCCAAGGAGATTGTGCGCGACGCGCTGCTCCTGAGCGTCGGCGACAGCACCACCATCGACGAGAAGGTGCACCGCGCGCAGCATGGTCGACTTGCTGCAGAAGATGGCGCAGCCCGACAGCGTCCTGTCCAGGGCACTAAACGATTATCAGCTGATGGCCGCCACAGCAGGCGACTACTACCTTTTGCACGAGGAACTGGAGATATTCAACACGCCGTGCTACTTCCGCGACTTCGTTGAGCGCGCTCGGGCTCATGGTTTGGACTATCTCGCCCAGGCCCACCCCGAGTGCACGTTCGCCCACAATTACGGATCGACCGTAGTTGAGCACCTGCTCGACTACGCAGACGATCAAATACTCCTCGAACAGCACCTTGACTTCGTCGTCAACCGGCACTTCCGCCAGACGCTGCTTGTGCACGCCGAGCACACGCCTCGGATCAGTCGCAAGTTGGACCGAACCCGATGCCGCCAAATGCGTCGCCGCGTCACTGCGGCCTCTCGAAACCGATGACGCCGTGCTGAAGGCGGCCATCGATGCGCTCAACGACCGCTGGCCGTGGACGCTATCGTGGAAGGAGGTGGTGGATGCGGCGCGTGCGCGCCTGGCTCGGTGCGATACCGGCTCGCTGCGGTGTTGCCGGAGCCCGCGTGCACGCCGGTTCGGCTCAACGAGCCGGCCCGGCGCATGGCCGAACTGACCCGTGAGGACGTCGACGCGTTTGTCTTCAATCACTGGCACGAATTGCTGCCCCTGCCTCCTGTGGACCGCTACCTCCTACCGCTACTGGACGGCCGCCGCGATCGCCAGGCCCTGATCGAAGCCTTGCTGGACGTCGTCTGCCACGATCTGATCCGGATCGAGCGCGACGACGGACAGATACTGGACGAAAAGGGCATCCGCGACGTACTCGCGCAGCAGATCGACGCTCTTCCTCAACGTTTGACGGAAATGAAGCTGATGAGCGTATGCGATCACGCATCAGTCATCGACCACCGTCTACGGGCGTAACCAAGACTTCCTCAACCTCGTTGATAGCAAATGGTCGTCGATCTGTTACCGCTTGCACAGCCCGCACACACCGCCACCACAGAGGCTGACAATCTCCGCACCCTAACGTCACTCCGCATGTGGCAAGGACAGCCACATCGACGAGAAACGGAGTGAGAAAATGACTTTCAAGCGTGCCTTATCCGTATCAGCACTGGCAGCCGGAATCGGTGTTGCAGGACTTTTCGGCGTCGGCCTCGGAACGGCCAGTGCAGACCCCCGGGGATGCGACCGCCCGGGCAACCCGCCATGCGGTGACCATCGAGACGACCACGGCGGCCCCGGCCCTGTCGACTGGCACGGTCGCGGCGTCGACCAGGGCCGATTCGATCACCAGCCCTTCAATTGGATGGGCCAGCAGGTGAACCCAGTGCCCTCCGGCGACGGAAACGGATGGGGATTCTGGTTCCTCGGCCAGTGGATTCCACTGTAAGTCAATATGATTCGAGGCGGGTCACTACACCAGGTGACCCGCCTCGAATGCGCTCGGTTAGGGCGCGAATGTCTGGTTGGGTTCGGCGAAGCCGTCGTCGGCGAAGACCTTTCGGCCAGCGGCACCGGTGGCGTCCTGGATGAACTTCGACGCAAGTTCAGCCTCTTCTGAATTCTTCATCGGCGCAATCCATGACGTAACCGCCGCATCGGCGGCCTCCGGGAAGGCGAACCACGAGACCGCGTCGCCGACATTCAGCGCGTCGGCCTTGAACACCAGACCAGCATCGACTTTCCCACTCGTGATGTCCTTGAGGACGTCGCTCGCCGTCTTATCGATGTTCTGCGGATGAAGCTGAACCCCTGTGCGGTCTTCGACCTGCTGGGTCGCCGATGTGCAGGCGTCGGGATCTCCGCACACGGCCACCCGCACACCCGGTCGGGCCAGGTCCGCAAATGACGCGACGTTGGCGTGGTTGCCCGGCGCCGTGGCGACAACCAGGCTGTTCGCTACCAGCGGCACCGGAGTCGCTTCAATCAGGCCGGCGTTCGAGACGGCCGACATGTTGTCGCGCTCACCCGATACGAAGACGTCAGCTTCCGTGCCGCCCAACAACTCCGCCGAGAGCTCCGAGGAGCTTGCGAAGATGAACTCCACCGAAGTCCCGGGGTTTTCAGCTTCGAACTGCTTGCCGATCGCGGTCAGACTGGTGATCATGGCCGACGATGCGAACACCGTGATGGACGTCGTCGCCGGATGCGACGGCGAGCTGCAGCCGCTCGCCGAGGCCACCAACAGGATCCCGACTGCCATCGTTTGCTTCAATCGGCCACACATCGGTCTCGACCATACCGATTCCCGGTCAGGGAACTAAATTCCTGACCGCATGTCTCTCTTTCGGCGGGTCTAGCAGTTTGTTGTGGAGATGCCCTGTATCCGCTGCCAATTAGCTTGCGTTGAACCCGTATTCCGGCGCTTCACGGCACGCTGGAGGACGTGGGCGAGGGTGGCGGCGATGAAGACTCGGGCCGAGAATAGCGCCGCGGCGTCGGCCGATCGACGGGGTCGCGCCATTGGCATGCGACGGCCCCCACGGACGTCCGTCACCCCGTCGAACGACTCCCTGGTACGACCTGTCGCGGACGACGCCATACGGCGGCGTGAAGGCGAACGCCGACGCTTGCGCTTCCGTGTGGGTCAGGGCTTGTTAGTGGTCGAGGGGCTGGCACTCGGAGTGCTTGGCGGTGTCGCGCTGGCCTGGTCAATGGGTTACACCCGCTTTGCCGCGGACGGCATACCGATGCTCGGTCTGAAGGTGACGCCGCTGCACGCGGGGCTTCTCCTGACCGTTGGGGCGCTGGCGCTGCTGGCCTGCCTCGGACGACGAACAGCCTTCCTCTTCAGCGCACTCGCAGCATGCGGTTGGGCGGCATTGACCGTCGTCTGCGCACTGCAGGTCGCTCATCACACGCCCGGCGTGCTCGGATTCGATCCGCGCGACAGTATGTTCTACGGCGCCCTGAGCGCCTACAACCTCGTGACGGCGTCGCGTTTGGCGGTGCCGCTGTTCTAGGTGCCAACATGACTCCGACCTGCTGTCCTCCGAGGAGCTCCCGGTTCAGAGCCGAGCTTGGAGAGCTTTCGCGGCCGCGACCGCCTCGTCGAGCGCGCCGAACACCACCGCGTCGAAGTCGTCCTGGTTTTCGGCCCGCACCACAGCGTTGTCCGGGTCGACAAGGAAGCCCTCCTTGCCCACCGACGACAACGTCGCCCGCATGCCCGCGAGCAGGCCACGGGCGGCGTCGTTGATGGTGTCGACCCGCGATGGCGCGGTTGCGGCTGCCGGTCTTCTTCTCCGAGGCGTATATGTCGGGATCGATGTCGGGCGGGCGTCCCGGCGAACGCCGAGTAGAAATCGCAGATGCGGGCAAATCGTTCGTCGGGTGTGGCGCCAGGTACCAGCGAGACGGCCGCGATGGCGCCTGCATTGATCATCGGGTTCTTCGGTGTATTCGTCGCGATGTCGACGCTGATCTCGTTGAACGCCTCACCCGACGGCTCCACCCCGATTCTCGCATCGACCGCATCCTGGCCGATCTGATCGAGGGCGAGCGCATAGGTGTACGGCTTGGATATCGATTGAATCGTGAATTCGACTGTGGCATCGCCGGACTCATAAACATATCCATCCGAAAGCGACAGCGACAGCCCGAATCCAGTGGGTTCGGCGCCGGCGAGCTCGGGGATGTAGGTGGCCAGCGCTCCATCCGAGACGCTCGCGTGTTCGTCTCTGATCTGGTCCAGGTACCGCTGAACCAGTTCGGCCACGCTTGGGTTCTAGCCAGCATGAGGTCGGGTTCACGACAATGTCGTTTTTCCGCCAGTGATGTCGGTGGGCACGTGTAATTGTTTAGGCATGCACGAAGACTTCGACCGCTGTTACCGGGCCGTCCAATCCAAGGATGCCCGGTTCGACGGCTGGTTCGTCACCGCCGTGCTGACCACGAAGATCTACTGCAGGCCCAGCTGCCCGGTCCGCCCGCCGTTTGCGCGCAACATGCGGTTTTATCCGACAGCGGCGGCCGCCCAACGTGCAGGCTTTCGTGCCTGCAAGCGCTGCCGGCCCGACGCCTCGCCTGGTTCACCGGAGTGGAATGTGCGCGGCGACGTCGTCGCCAGGGCAATGCGGCTCATCGCCGACGGCACGGTTGACCGCGAGGGTGTTACGGGGCTGGCGGTCCGGATCGGCTATACGACCCGCCAACTCGAGCGGTTACTGCAGGCCGAGGTCGGCGCGAATCCACTGGCGCTGGCCAGGGCCCAGCGCAGTCAAACGGCCCGGGTACTGATCGAAACGACCGCTCTGCCATTCGGCGACGTCGCGTTCGCCGCGGGTTTCTCCAGCATCCGCCAGTTCAATGACACAGTTCGGACGGTGTGCGATCTCACGCCCACGGCACTGCGTCAACGTGCGCGGACACGATTCGGGCGTGGTGACGCCGGCGCCACGGGTTCGTTGTCACTGCGACTGCCGGTGCGGACCCCGTTCGCGTACGAGGGACTGTTCGGCCATCTCGCGGCGAGTGCGGTGCCCGGCGTCGAGGAAGTGCGTGACGGCGCGTACCGAAGGACACTGCGGCTGCCCAACGGTAACGGAATCGTAAGCCTCACACCGCAACCCGATCATGTGCGCTCCCAGCTCGTTTTGGACGACTTTCGCGACCTGTCCACGGCGATCGCGCGGTGCCGGCGACTGCTCGACCTCGACGCGGATCCCGAGGCCGTCGTCGACGCACTGAGCGCCGACCCGGACCTCACAGCGCTAGTGGCCAAAGCACCGGGGCAACGCATTCCACGAACGGTCGACGAGCAAGAGCTTGCCGTGCGAGTGGTGCTCGGCCAGCAGGTGTCGCTGAAGGCCGCACGCACCCACACCCGGCGCATCGTGGCCGCCTACGGGCAGCCGGTGACTGATGCCAACGGCGGTCTGTCCCATGTGTTTCCGGCCATCGCGGACCTTGCTGAGATCGATCCGACGTATCTGGCGTTCCCGAAGTCGCGGCAGCGATCGCTGTCCACACTCATCGGCGCGATGGCGGACGGCGAGGTAGTGCTGGATGCCGGGTGCGATTGGAACCGCGCTCGTGAGCAGCTGCTGGCGCTGCCCGGGATCGGCCCGTGGACCGCGGAAGTGATCGCGATGCGCGGCCTTGGCGACCCCGATGCGTTCCCCGTCAGCGATCTCGGCGTTCGGCTGGCCGCGAAACAGCTCGGCCTGCCCGAGGATCCTCGCCCGCTCACCGAACGCAGTGCGCGGTGGCGACCGTGGCGGTCGTATGCCACCCAGCACTTGTGGACAGGCCTTGATCATGCGGTCAACGAATGGCCGCCGAAGGAGAAGTGATGGCGAGCATGCAATTTCGAACCATCAACAGTCCGGTGGGGCTATTGACCCTGGCCGGAAAGGGCGGGCGCCTGATGCACCTGCGGATGGTCGACCAGACGTATGAGCCGAGCCGTGACGGCTGGGAAGCCGACGACGATGCGTTTCCAGACGCTGTCGAACAACTCGATGCGTACTTCGCCGGCGACCGGACCGACTTCGACCTAGAGCTCGCCCTGGTTGGCACGCAGTTTCAGCGTCGGGTCTGGGCCGCGCTGCAGACGATTCCCTATGGGGAGACGCGGTCCTACGGCGAAATCGCCCAGCAGATCGGATCCCCCGGCGCGTTTCGCGCCGTCGGGTTGGCGAATGGCCACAACCCGATCGGCATCATCGTGCCATGCCATCGCGTGATCGGATCGAATGGCAGCCTCACCGGGTATGGCGGCGGACTCGATCGAAAAAGAGCCTTGCTCGAATTGGAGAAAAGCCGCACCGTGCCCGCCCTATTCGATTGAACCATGCATAAAAATGCCTCTGCCCTCCAATCGATATTGGAGGGCAGAGGACTTTAATTTGTGTTCGGCGGTGTCCTACTTTTCCACCCGGGTTGGGTAGTATCATCGGCGCTGGCAGGCTTAGCTTCCGGGTTCGGGATGGGTCCGGGCGTTTCCCTGCCGCTATGTACCGCCGTAACTCTATTC
>JAVRPX010000401.1:0-4570 GCA_032161985.1 Mycobacterium sp. | reverse complement strand
TCATGCCGCTGATCCTCAAGCTGTGGCGTGGTCAGACAAGCGAGGATCGCGGTGCGGCCGCCCGCGCCGAGGTCGAGCGTGCCGAGCTGGAGGCCGACACCGCGATCGCGGTCAAGCGTGCAGAGGTGCGCGCGGCCGTCGAAACGCTGTGGGCCGAGCAGCAATTGGCCAGTGCCCGGCTCGCGGTCGAAGCGCAGGCCGAGATCGAGCGCGAGCAGCAGCGCCGTCGAGTCGCCGAGGCGCTGGAGGCGCCGGTGCAGGCGCGGTCGGAGCGGGTCATCGAGCCGACGCCAGAGCTGCCAGCGGCAGAAGTATCGGACAACCTGCCTGCGCGCCGCGAGGGCACCTCGCTGATCCCGGCGATCCCGGACGTCACCAAGGCCGCCGCGCGGTGGCTCCGCCCGTTCGTGCCGCCGATCATCGCGAGCGCGATCGACACCACGACCAAGCCGCTGCGCAGCGCGCGCCGGGTGTTCGAAGAGACGGAGGAGATTCACTTCTCGCTCAAGCGCACGCACAGGGTGAGCGTTCAGTCGGAGGAGCACGGGTCCGTGGCGACCGAGCCGGTCGAGCCGCACACGACCACGGCGTCGGTGGTGTCGTCTGTGGAGCGTCAACAAATGATGACGGAACGGGAACGACACCCAGAACTGCGCGGAGCAGACGGCCCTCGCCAGCTGCGTGCGGCAGAGTAGTTTCCAGCGGGTCCCGCTCTCAACGGCCCTCGAACTTGGGGTCGCGGCGCTCGAGGAAGGCGCTGACACCCTCGGCGGCGTCTCGGCTTCCCAGTACGGTCTGATTCCAGCCGAGCAGCGCCTGCGCTGCGGCATCACGAGATGCCCGCTCGGCGGCGCGCGCGGACGCGAGCGCGGCCTGCACCGCGAGCGGAGCGTTCGCGGCGATCAGCCTGGCGATTTCGATGGCCCGGTCCAGGTGCTTGCCTTCCGGCACGACTTCGTTGATGAGGCCGGCCTTCAGCGCGGCGTCCGCGTCGAAGAGTTCGGCCGTCAGCAGATACCGCATGCCTGCCGCGCCAAGGCGGGCCGGCAACCGGAACGTCGCCCCGCCAAGGGGAAATATGCCGCGTGCCACCTCGAGTTGCGCAAAACGCGTGCCCTCGGCCGCCACGGCAAGCTGCGACGCCAGTGCGAGCTCGATGCCGAGCGTGTTGCACCTGCCATGCACCGCAACGACGATCGGCTTCGGACAGGGTTCGCCGAAGAAGTTCCATGGATCCAGGCCGTCTTCGGGAAACAGCGCGCCGACATCACCGGTGGCGATCAGCGGCGCCACCGACGCCAGGTCGAGTCCAGCGGTGAACAGCCGGCCGTGACCGAAGATCACGCCGGCGCGCAGGTGCTCGGCATCGGCCAGCCGCTTGCACGCCCGGCACACCGCCTGGATCACCTCGAGGTTCCACAGGTTGTGCGCGTCGGGCCTGTTGACGCCGATGAGCAATAGCGGCCCGTCTTCTTCGATAGTCACCTCGTCAGGCATGGCTCAACGGTGACATACGTGAAGTGGTTCACAACGGCGAGCGGCGCTTGTAGCCTGTTAGGCATGAGTCAAATAGCCTCGACCGCGCTGCCACCGGGGCCCCGGCTTCCGAAGTGGCTCCAGACGGTCATCTTCCTGCGGTGCTGGGCGCGGTTCGTGAAGGCTTGCGGGCGTCGCTACGGCAAGGTGTTCACGATTCGCGCCCTGACGGTTCCGCCGATGGTTTATCTGGCCGATCCCGCCGAGATCAAGAAGGTATTCGCAGGAGACCCGAGCGTTTTTCACGCCGGCGAGGCGAACGCGATGTTGCGCGGTCTGCTGGGTGACAGCTCGGTCCTAGTGATCGACGACGACGTGCACCGCGACCGGCGCCGCCTGATGTTGCCGCCGTTTCACCGTGACGCGGTCGCCAGGCAAGCCGAGCTGATGGCCGACATCGCGGCGACGAACATCGCGAGCTGGCCGGTGGGCCGACCGTTCGCGGTGGCGCCGAAGATGTCCGAGATCACGCTCGAGGTGATCCTGCGGACGGTCATCGGTGCAAGCGATCCGGCGCGACTGGCCGCGCTTCGCGCCGTCATGCCGAAGCTGCTCAACGTCGGTCAGTGGGCGTCGCTGGCGATCGCGCGCCCGGAGCTGCAGAGCCGGCGCCCCTGGCGCGGACTGCGGGATCGCATCGAGGAAGCCGACCGGCTGCTGTACGCCGAAATCGCCGAACGTCGGGCCGACCCTCACGTGGCGGAGCGCACCGACGTGTTGGCAATGCTGGTTCGCGCGACCGACGATGACGGGCGCACGCTGACCGACCGCGAACTGCGCGACCAGCTGATGACGTTGATCGTCGCGGGCCACGACACGACCGCGACCGGGCTGTCGTGGGCGCTGGAACGGCTGACCCGTCACCCCGCGGTACTGGCCAAGGCGCAGCACGCGGCCGATGCGGAGGATGCCGCAGGCGATGAGTATCTCGACGCGGTGGCCAAGGAGACACTGCGCATCCGCCCGGTGGTGTTCGACGTGGGCCGGGTGCTGAAGGAGCCGGTGGAGCTGGCCGGCTATCAGCTGCCTGCCGGGGTGATGGTCGTCCCCGGAATAGGCTTGGTGCACAGCAATTCCGACGTGTACCCCGATGCAGAGCGGTTCGACCCCGGCCGGATGGTCGGTGCGACGTTGAGCCCGACGACGTGGTTCCCGTTCGGCGGCGGTAATCGCCGTTGCCTCGGTGCGACTTTCGCGATGGTCGAGATGCGGATGGTTCTACGCGAGATTCTGCGTCGAGTCGAATTGGCCACGACGACGGCCGCCGACGAACGGCAGAAGGTCAAGCACGTGATCATGGTGCCGCACAGCGGCGGTCGCATTCGCGTCCGAGCGCACAGGCAGGTGCGCGCAGGCATTAATCAGCCAGCAGGTTGACGACGCCGCGGAACGCGCCAGGAAACTGTGCCGCCACAGGCACAATCTGTGACCGCAGCGGCCGCGTCGAACTCGCGTGCAGCACGGCCGCCGTCAGCAGCCGGTACCGTCGCGACATCCGGCGCCAACGGCGGTCGTAATCCTGCGGCCGGTCCGCCGTCACGCAATCCACCAGAATCTCCGCCGCGCCGAACGCGATGCCAAGGCCCTCGCCGGTCAACGCGTCGACATACCCGGCGGCGTCACCGACCAGCATCACCCGGCCCGCCGTCCGGCTGCGCACCTTCTGTCGCAGCGGGCCCGCCGCACGGTCAGCGCCGTGAGCCCTACCGTGCACCATCTCCACCAGGGCCGGAAACGCGCCGAGGTGCTGGTCGAAGCCGCCCTTGCGCGAGGTGAGGATCGCGACGCCGACGCAGTCGTCGGCGACCGGAGTGACGTAAGCTTCCCCGGCCTCCGCCTCGTCGGACCAGTACACCTCGACGCAGTCGCTCCACGGCGTCATCAAAATATGACGGCGGATTCCCCACCTTCTCGGGCCACCCGATGCCCGCGCCAGGCCGAGCGCGGCGCGGATTGGCGAATGCAACCCGTCTGCGGCGGCCAGATAGCGGGAGCGAAAACCGCTGCAGTGCACCGATAGTGCGTCCTGGCTCACCGGTCCGACATCGCCGCGCTCGATGCGGACACCGGCTGCCGTCGCCGCCTCCAACAGCCCGGCGTGCAAGGCCGTCCTGCGCACTCCGCGCCCGGCGCCCCCGCGGAATCGCCCCGTGACGCGATGGCGACCGTCGAGGTAGGTGATGCCGTGAAACGGCTTGCCCGGCGGCTGGACACCGAGGCCGTTCAACAACTCGACGGCATGCGGCATCAGCCCCTCGCCGCACGCCTTGTCGACGGGTCCGTGCCGCCGCTCAACCACGACCACCTCGAGCCCGGCCCGCGCGCCGAGGATCGCGGTGGCCAGCCCGGCCGGACCGCCGCCCGCCACCAGCAGGTCGATCACCGCAGGCTCGCCAGTGCGGAGTTCTCAACGCCGATGCGGGTGTGCAACACAAAAGCGTTGAGCACCGTGAACACCAAAGCGGTGACCCACGCGGTGTGCACCAGCGGCAGTGCGATCCCTTCGACGACGACCGCGACATAGTTCGGGTGGGAGAAGAACCGGTACGGGCCGCCGGTCACCCGCGCCGCATCGGGGATGACGACGACGCGGGTGTTCCACTGGCGGCCGAGTGTCGCGATGCACCACCAGCGCAGTCCCTGCGCGGCCAGCACGACAACCAGCATCGGCCAGCCCAGCGCGGGCACGAACGGGCGGTACAACGCCTCCACCAGACATCCCGCCAGTAGCCCGGTGTGCAGCACCACCATCGCCGGATAGTGCCGCGCGCCAAACTCGACGCCGCCGAGGGCGCGGCTCCACGCGAGATTGCGTTGGGACACAACCAGTTCCGCGATCCGTTCGACCGCAACCACGGCGATCAGCAGCACATAGGCGATCATGGACAGCTCAGTGCCAACGCAGCATCACCAGTTCCGCGCAGAACCCGGGCCCCATCGCCATCAGCAGGCCCGGCGTTCCGCTTGGCGGCGGCTTGGCGCGCGCGTCGCGCAAGATGTGCAGCACCGACGCCGACGAGAGGTTGCCGATCTC
>JAVRPX010000400.1:0-5555 GCA_032161985.1 Mycobacterium sp. | reverse complement strand
AGTTACGGCGGTACATAGCGGCAGGGAAACGCCCGGACCCATCCCGAACCCGGAAGCTAAGCCTGCCAGCGCCGATGATACTACCCAACCCGGGTGGAAAAGTAGGACACCGCCGAACACACACTAGAATCACCCCCCACAATTGCGTGGGGGGTGATTCTATATTTGCCACAATTCGACAATTTAGTTCTTGAATTGTCGTGGCTGGCAAACAAGTGTAGAAAGGCATACGTGGTCCAGGACAGGCAAGGCGGCAGCGACGGGCGCCGTCCCCGGCGTTCGGCGCCGCGCACGTCGGGGCCCGACCGTGCCCGCCGCGTCCAGCCGAAACCCGACGGCGAAGCACCACGGCCCCAAGGTCCGCCGATTCCGGCCGAGATCGAGGCCAAGCAACTGTCTCCCGAGATCCGGGGCGAACTCACGACCCTGGATCGGGCCACCGCCGACGTCGTGGCGCGGCATCTCGTCGCCGCAGGCGAACTCCTCGACGACGACCCTGAGGCCGCGCTGGCGCATGCGCGCGCTGCCCGCGCCCGGTCCGGCCGCATAGCCGCGGTCCGAGAGGCCGTCGGCATCGCGGCCTACCACTGTGGTGACTGGGCCCAGGCGCTGGCCGAATTGCGCGCTGCTCGCCGGATGGGCAGCAAGTCGCCGCTGCTTCCGCTGATCGCCGACTGCGAGCGCGGGGTTGGCCGCCCGGAACGCGCGATCGAACTGGCCCGTACGCCCGACGCCGCCGAACTCACCGGCGACGAGGCCGACGAGCTGCGCATCGTCGTGGCCGGCGCGCGCTCCGACCTCGGGCAGCACGAGCAGGCCCTGGCGATCCTGTCGGCCCCACAACTGGACCGCGCCCGAACCGGGCAGACGGCCGCCCGGCTGTTCTACGCCTACGCCGAAACGCTGCTCGCGCTTGGCCGCAACCAAGAAGCACTGCAATGGTTCATCAATACCGCGGCCGCCGATGTCGACGGCGTCACCGACGCAGAAGAGCGGATCACGGAGCTGGCCTGACGTGAGTACCCTTGCGCAGGACCATGATTGCCTACTACTCGATCTCGACGGCACCGTCTTCCGCGGCCATGAACCCACGCCGGGTGCGGTCGATACCCTGGCCGTAGTCCGCGCCAGGGTACTGTTCGTCACCAACAACGCCTCACGAGGACCGGCCGAAGTCGCCCAGCACCTGTGTGCGATGGGCTTCACGGCCAAGCCCGACGACATCGTCACCAGCGCTCAAAGTGCCGCCCGGCTGCTGCAGGAGCAGTTGCAACCCGGTGCGGCGGTTCTCATCGTCGGCACCGATTCGCTCGCAGCCGAAATCCGGAAGGTGGGCCTCAAGCCCGTCCGGCAATGGACCGACGGCCCGGTCGCCGTCGTACAGGGCCATTCGCCGCAGACCGGCTGGCCGGACCTCGCCGAAGCGGCGCTGGCCATTCGCGGCGGAGCACTGTGGGTCGCTGCGAACGTCGACAAGACTCTGCCGTCCGAACGAGGATTGCTGCCCGGAAACGGGGCGATGGTCGCCGCGCTGCGCGCCGCCACCGACGCCAAACCACAGGTAGCCGGTAAGCCCGAGCCGACCTTGTTGACCGACGCGTTGGCGCGCGGCAAGTTTCGCGCTCCGCTCGTGGTCGGTGACCGCCTCGACACCGACATCGCGGGTGCAGGCGCCGCCGGGCTGCCCAGCCTGCTTGTGCTGTGCGGCGTCAGCACTGCCGCCGATACCGTGCGCGCCGAGGTCGGGCAACGGCCCAACTACATCGCAGAGGACCTCCGCTCGCTGTACGCCCGCGCCGACAGCCTGCGAATCGGGCCACACCCGGCGTGGTACGTCGACGTCGGTCCTACGGCGGTAACCGTTCAGGCCACGGGCCGTGACCCGGGAGACCCGCTTTCGGTGGTCCGCGCCACCGCAAGCGCGGTCTGGAACGCCCACCTCGACGGGCGGCACGTTGTGTTGATGGCGGGTGACGACACAGCGCGACAGGCCATGGACCGCTGGTCCCTGCTCGCCCCGCCAAATCGACTAGCGTGAACAGTGAGATGAGTACCGACCCCGATCAGATCCGTGCCCAGATCGCGGAGTTGCTGGCCGATGTGCCAGATCCCGCGCAGGAGGGCTCCTCTTTCGACGACCTTTCCGAATCCGACATCGACACCATCGCGGCGCGGCTCGAGGAGGCCCACGACCTGCTAGTGTGCGCGCTGGAATCGGTCGAGAAAGGCTAATCGCACGTGACGCGGCGCGCTCGTGTTGACGCCGAGCTGGTGCGGCGCGGGCTCGCACGCTCGCGTCAGCAGGCCGCCGAATTGATCGGCGCCGGGCGCGTGACCATCGACGGCATGCCCGCGGCCAAACCCGCGACGGCCATCGCAGTCAGTGCCACGCTCACCGTCGAGCGCGACGACGAACGCACCTGGGTCTCGCGTGGCGCGCACAAGCTGATCGGTGCGCTCGATGCGTTCGGCCTCTCGGTCGACAACCGACGCTGCCTGGACGCCGGCGCCTCGACCGGTGGCTTCACTGAGGTCCTGGTTGACCGGGGTGCCCGCGAGGTCGTCGCGGTCGACGTCGGCTACGGCCAGTTGGCGTGGTCACTGCGAAACGACCCGCGGGTGATCGTGCTCGAACGCACCAACGTCCGTGAACTGACCGCCGCTACGGTCGGGGGACCCGTCGACCTCGTGGTCGCCGATCTGTCGTTCATCTCGCTGGCGACAGTGCTGCCGGCGCTGATCTCCTGCGCGTCAGACGACGCGGATATCGTTCCCATGGTGAAGCCGCAGTTCGAGGTTGGGAAGGACCGGGTAGGCGCGGGCGGAGTGGTCTCCGACCCGCAGTTGCGCGCGGGTGCGGTGCTCGCCGTCGCGCGGCGGGCCGCCGGACTCCAGTGGCACACCGTCGGTGTCACCGCGAGCCCGTTGCCGGGTCCGTCCGGAAACGTCGAGTACTTCCTGCGCCTGCGGGCCAGGGCCGAGAGTCCGCTGCAGGGCGACCGGCTCGAGCAGGCGGTACACCAGGCCGTAGCGGAGGGGCCGCAATGACATTTGAGCGCACCATCTTGCTGGTGGTGCACCCGGGTCGCGATGAGGCCACCGAGGTCGCTCGGCGGGTGAAGAAAGTGCTGGGCGAGAACGGCATTGGGCTACGCGTGCTTTCCGCGGAAGCCGTAGATCGCGGGCCGCTGCACCTGGCGCCCGACGACATGCGGTCGCTCGGGGTTGAGATCGAAGTGGTCGACGCCGACGAGCGCGCCGCAGAAGGCTGTGAGCTGGTCCTGGTTCTCGGCGGTGACGGTACCTTCCTGCGCGCCGCCGAGCTGGCCCGCAACGTCGAAATCCCGGTATTGGGAGTCAATCTGGGCCGCATTGGCTTCCTCGCCGAGACCGAGGCCGACCACATCGATAGCGTGCTGGATCACGTCGTCAATCGCGATTACCGCGTTGAGGAGCGCATGACCCTGGACGTCGTGGTCCGTGCCGACGGCGACGTCATCGACCGGGGCTGGGCGCTGAACGAGGCCAGTCTGGAGAAGGGGCCGCGGCTCGGCGTGCTGGGAGCGGTGCTCGAGGTCGACGGACGGCCGGTGTCGGCGTTCGGTTGTGACGGAGTGCTCGTGTCAACGCCGACGGGGTCAACCGCGTGGGCGTTCTCTGCGGGTGGGCCGATCGTATGGCCGGATCTGGAAGCAATCCTGGTGGTGCCCAACAACGCTCACGCGCTGTTCGCCCGGCCGATGGTGACAAGTCCCCACGCCGCCATCGCGATCGAAATCGAGGCGGATGGTCACGACGCGCTGGTGTTCTGCGACGGCCGCCGCGAAATGGTGGTACCCGCGGGTGGCCGGTTGGAGGTGACGCGCTGCGGCACCCCGCTCAAATGGGTACGGCTGGACAGCGCGCCGTTCACCGATCGCCTGGTGCGCAAGTTCCGGTTGCCGGTCACGGGGTGGCGCGGACAGCAGTGCTAGCCGAGATCCGTATCGAGTCCCTGGGAGCCATCAGCGCCGCGACCGCCGAATTTGACCGCGGGTTCACCGTGCTGACCGGCGAAACCGGCACGGGTAAGACCATGGTTGTGACGGGCTTGCACCTGCTTGGCGGTGCCCGCGCCGACGCCACCCGGGTGCGCTCCGGCGCCGGTCGTGCCGTGGTCGAAGGGCGTTTCACCACAACGGAGCTCGGCGACGGCGTGGCCGCCCACATCGACGAGCTTCTGGATTCCTCCGGTGCGGACCGCGACGACGACGGCAGTGTCATCGCCGCCCGGTCCGTCAGCAGGGACGGGCCGTCGCGCGCCTTCCTCGGCGGGCGTAGCGTGCCGGCCAAGTCGCTGAGCACGTTCACGACCGAGCTGCTCGCCCTGCACGGTCAAAACGACCAACTGCGGTTGATGCGGCCCGATGAGCAACGGGCGGCCCTGGACCGGTTCGTCGATATCGAGTCGCAACTGAAGCGCTATCAGAGACTGCGCGACGACTGGCTCGAGGCCCGCCGCGATCTGGCCGACCGCACGCGACGAGCACGCGAGCTGGCGCAGGAAGCCGACCGGCTCAAGTTCGGCCTCAACGAAATCGACGCCGTCGCCCCGGAACCCGGCGAGGATGACGCGCTTGTCGACGACATCCGTCGGCTGTCAGAACTGGACGCCCTTCGCGAGGCCGCGCAAACGGCGCGCGCCGCGCTGTCCGGCCCACGCGATGACGACCCGTCGGCCGATGCCGTGTCGGCCGCCGACGGCGTCGGGCACGCGAAGTCGACGTTGGAGGCGACCGATGATTCGGCACTGCGGGCGCTGGCTGAGCAGCTCGCTGGTGCGCTGGCCGTCCTCACCGACGTATCGACCGAACTCGGCGACTTTTTGACCGAATTACCTAGCGACGCAAGCACTCTAGAAATCAAGCTGGCCCGACAAGGCGAGCTTCGCACACTGACCCGCAAGTACGCCGCCGACATCGACGGTGTGCTGCAATGGGCCCGCGAGTCGCGCGAACGCCTGGCGCAGCTCGACGTCTCCGAAGAGGCACTCGCCGATCTCGAGCGCCGCGTCGGCGAGCTCGAGGCCGAAGTCGTCAGCGCCGCAACCGAACTCACCAAGGCGCGGACCAAGGCCGCCAGGGGACTCGCGAAAGCGGTGACCGCCGAACTGGCCGGCCTCGCGATGGCCGATGCCGAGTTCACTGTCTCGGTCGCCACGATCCCGGCCCGCGCGGATGACTCCGCGCCGCTTACGCTGCCGTCGGGTGTGACCGTCCACGCTGGGCACGACGGCGTCGACGCCGTCGAGTTCGGGTTCGCCGCACACCGGGGTACCGACGTGCTGCCTCTGAGCAAGAGCGCCTCCGGCGGTGAGCTGTCCCGGGTCATGTTGGCGCTGGAGGTGGTCCTGGCGGCCTCGGCCGAGGGCACCACGATGGTCTTCGACGAGGTCGACGCCGGGGTGGGCGGTCGCGCCGCGGTGCAGATCGGGCGGCGGCTGGCCCGGCTGGCCCGCACCCACCAGGTCATCGTCGTCACCCACCTGCCGCAGGTCGCCGCCTACGCTGACGTCC
>JAVRPX010000399.1:0-3367 GCA_032161985.1 Mycobacterium sp. | reverse complement strand
TGATCACCTCGGCGATCCCCTATGCGATGGCGCGCGGCACAAGAGATTTCAGTTCGACGATGCAGCTCGTCGCCGGCCGCTACGACGTGCTGTGCGACCCGCAGAGCGCAGAGCGTGGCCGGGATCTGCTGGCGCGCTTGACGATCTAGCCTCATCTGCCGCGAGATGGGCCCACGCGTGCAACGGGAGCGTGTCTGCACATCGACACGCCGGTAGTAGCTGGCAGTTTGCGCACGCTCGCGATTGAGTAACGGTGTGCGACGCGCGCAGCGGAAGTGTTGCAAATCACGCGTATGTGGCTCTACGGTTTGCCCGCGGGAGGTTCCCGGCAGACGGGAGGCGGTCGGTGCGCGCTCGGCGGCTAGGTGCTGCGGCATTGGCCGCGCTGACAACGGCGTCAACGCTGACGGCGTGTGGTTCGGGCGGCGGCGGAATCGTCATCAACTACTACACCCCGGCTAACGAGATGGCCACCTTCACCGCCGTGGCCAAGCGCTGCAACGAACAACTGGGCGGCCGTTTCAAAATCGAACAGATCAGCTTGCCGAAGGGCGCCGACGACCAACGACTGCAGCTGGCTCGACGGCTCACCGGCAACGACAAGACGCTGGACGTGATGGCACTCGACGTGGTGTGGACAGCCGAGTTCGCCGAAGCGGGTTGGGCTTTGCCACTTTCGGACGATCCGTCCGGCCAGGCCGAAGCCGACGCCACCAGCAACACCCTTCCCGGGCCACTCGAGACGGCCAAATGGCACGACAAGCTGTACGCAGCGCCCATTACGACGAACACCCAATTGCTTTGGTACCGAGCCGATTTGATGGACGATCCGCCGAAGACGTGGGACGGCATGGTCGCCGAGGCGACGCGGTTGCACGCCGCAGGCAAGCCTAGCTGGATCGCCATTCAGGCCAAGCAATACGAGGGTCTGGTGGTGTGGTTCAACACCTTGCTGGAAAGCGCTGGCGGTCAAGTGCTTTCCGACGACGGCAAGAGCGTCACGCTCACAGACACCGCCGAGCACCGCGCCGCGACCGTCAAGGCGCTGCAGATCATGAAGGACGTTGCTACCGCGCCCGGCGCCGACCCCTCGATCACCCAGACCGACGAGGGCACCGCGCGGCTCGCACTCGAGGGCGGCAAAGCGGCGCTCGAGGTCAACTGGCCGTTCGTGCTGCCGTCGATGCTGGAGAATGCCGTCAAGGGCGGCGTGAGTTTCCTGCCGCTGGACAAACAGGCCGACCTGGCGGGCAGCATCAACGACGCCGGAACGTTCTCGCCCACCGACGAACAGTTCAAGGCCGCCTACGAAGCCAGCAAGGAAGTTTTCGGGTTCGCGCCCTACCCGGGCGTTGAGCCCGGCGAGTCCGCCAAGGTGACGCTTGGCGGACTCAACCTGGCGGTCGCCAAGACCAGCCAGCACCGCAAGGAGGCGTTCGAGGCGATCCGCTGCCTGCGCAACGTTGAGAACCAGCGGTACACGTCGGTGGAGGGCGGCCTGCCTGCGGTGCGGGCGTCGCTGTACGACGACCCGACGTTCCAGGCGAAGTACCCGCAGTACGCAATCATCCGCCAGCAGCTCACCAACGCCGCGGTCCGACCCGCCACCCCGGTGTATCAGGCGGTGTCGACGAGAATCTCCGTCACGCTTGCGCCGATCACCGCCATCGATCCGGAGCACACGGCCGATGAGCTCACGGTGCAAGTCCAGAAGGCCATCGACGGTAAGGGGCTGATTCCATGACCGCGCCGCCGATCACTGAACTGCAAGCAGCCGCCGCGCCGACCGGCGGCACCGACGACAAGAAGTCGGAGCGGCGGCTGGCGTATCTGTTGATCACCCCGGCGGTTCTACTGATGCTTGCGGTCACGGCCTACCCGATCGGGTATGCGGTGTGGCTGAGCCTGCAGCGATACAACCTCGCCACCCCGGATGACACATCGTTTGTCGGGTTGCAGAACTACGTCACCGTGCTGTCCGACCGGTATTGGTGGACGGCGTTCGTGGTGACCCTGGTGATCACCGTGGTCTCGGTGGCGATCGAGTTCGTGCTCGGCATGGCGCTCGCGCTAGTCATGCACCGGACGATCTTCGGCAGGGGCGTGGTGCGCACTGCGATCCTGATCCCGTACGGCATCGTCACCGTCGCAGCGTCGTACAGCTGGTACTACGCGTGGACGCCGGGCACCGGCTATCTGGCCAACCTGCTCCCCGAAGGCAGCGCGCCACTGACCGAACAGATTCCGTCGCTGGCGATCGTGGTCCTCGCCGAGGTGTGGAAGACAACGCCGTTCATGGCGCTGCTTCTGCTCGCCGGGTTGGCGCTGGTGCCTCAGGATCTGCTGAACGCCGCCCAGGTCGACGGTGCAGGCGCATGGAAGCGGTTGATCAAAGTGATTCTGCCGCTCATCAAACCGGCGATTCTGGTGGCATTGCTGTTCCGCACGCTGGACGCGTTTCGGATCTTCGACAACATCTATGTGCTCACCGGCGGTGCCAACGACACCGGTTCGGTGTAAATCCTGGGCTACGACAACCTCTTCAAGGCGTTCAATCTCGGCCTTGGCTCTGCGATCAGCGTGCTGATCTTCCTTTCGGTGGCGATCATCGCGTTCATCTACATCAAGCTCTTCGGCGCATCGGCGCCCGGATCGGACGAGGAGAGGCGCTGATGTCTGACCGGGTCGGCGCTGGCCGCGCGACGGGCTGGACCGTCGTCAACATTCTGGTCGTCCTCTACGCCCTGTTTCCTGTGCTGTGGATCCTGAGCCTGTCGCTGAAGCCGACGTCGACTGTCAAGGACGGCAAGCTGATTCCGTCGGAGGTCACCTTCGACAACTACAAGGGCATATTCTCCGGCGATATCTTCACCTCGGCCCTGATCAACTCGATCGGCATCGGGTTGATCACCACGGTTATCGCGGTGGGCATCGGTGGCATGGCGGCCTACGCGGTTGCGCGACTGGCGTTTCCCGGCAAGCGACTGCTGATCGGGGTCGCGCTGTTGATCGCGATGTTCCCGCAGATCTCGCTGGTGACGCCGATCTTCAACATGTGGCGCAGCATCGGCCTGTTCGACACGTGGCCTGGCCTGATCATCCCGTACATCACGTTCGCGCTGCCGCTGGCGATCTACACGCTCTCGGCGTTCTTCCGGGAGATTCCTTGGGATCTGGAGAAGGCGGCGAAGATGGACGGCGCCACACCCGCTCAGGCGTTCCGCAAGGTGATTGCGCCACTGGCCGCGCCGGGCATCGTCACCGCCGCGATCCTGGTGTTCATCTTCGCGTGGAACGACCTGCTGCTGGCCTTGTCACTGACGGCCACCCAGCGCGCCATCACCGCGCCGGTGGCGATCGCGAACTT
>JAVRPX010000398.1:0-3359 GCA_032161985.1 Mycobacterium sp. | reverse complement strand
GCTTTCATGGCCGTAGCCCGCACCGCGGTCGGCTAAGGCAGCCGCGGGCCGGCGGGCAGCACGAGCCGCGAGGTGCCGCCGTCGCCGAGGTGCACCGTGTGCGTGGCCGCCGCCAGCCGCCGCCCGCTGATCAGTGGTTCTCCGGTACCGAGGTTGCGGGCGAACCGCGGATGCGATCCTCCGGCGATCAGCACCCGGATGCGTGATCCGGCGCGGAAGCGGTGTGCGACTGCGTCCATTTCGATGCGCACGTTGCGGGAATCCGGTGTCGCGCAGAGATATCCGTCGCTCACGTTGCGGGAACGGCCCCGCGCATCGACCTCGCTGATCCGGACGAACAGGTCGTTGTAGCGGTTGTCGCACGAATGCGACAGTTGTAGCAGCGGGCTCCCGACTACGTAAAGATCCGCCGGCAGCGGCTCGCCGGTGAACGTCAGCACATCCGCGCGCTGGGCGAGCTGGGTGTCGTTGCGGTAGCCGCCCTCCGGTGACAACAGCCGACCGCCGATGGTCGGCGTCGGGTCGCCAGGGTAGAAGGTGAAGCTCGACGACGGCGTGTCCGCACCGGGTGTGGTGTCGCCGAGCCGTCCCGCCGGCTGCAGATACAACACGTGCTCGGGCATCGCGGGTGGCCAGTCGGGCAGATCCTTCCATCCGTGCTCGTTGACGTGGATCCGCACCGGTTTGCGTGCCACCGTGCGGGTGCCTGAAAGGTGAGCGGCCAACCAGCCCAACGATTCTCGGATGACCGTGGGCGCCCCCTTGGTCATCATCTCCGTGTGGGTCCACGGCCCCATCGTCACGGCGACGGGCACCCCACGCTCACGAAGGCGTTGGTACTGCGTCAGCGTCTGCTCGAGGAACAGGTCCTGCCATCCGCTGAGCAGCAGCACCGGAATCTGTGTGCGCTCCAGCGCCTGATGCAGTTGTAGCGGGGCCCAGTGCGGGTCGTCGTGCTCGGGATGCTCGAGCCAGGATTCGTACCACGGCGCACCTGTGCCCAGCAGCGCCCGGCCGGCCTTGCCGAGCGGCAGCGTGCTCGTGGCCGCCGCGAGCGCCTTTCGCGAACGTAGTTGCCGACCCAGGGCGCGGATTCTGGGTTCCTCCTGTTGGGACACCATGTCGGACCAGCCGAGGAAGTCGTTGAGCCCGAACGAACCGGTGCCCCAGCGTGGGGCGCTGAGGTCGTGGGGACCGACGATGATGACGGCGGCCTTCATTTCCGGCGGCGGATCGGTCAGCAGCGCCCACTGTGTGAAGCCCAAATAGGAGGGGCCCACGGTGGCGAACGATCCAGTGAACCAGGGCTGGTCGCGCAGCCAGGCGGCTGTGTCGGCGCCGTCGGCGATCTCGTGCGCCATCGGCGTGAATTCGCCGCCGGAGCCGAAGGTTCCCCGGACGCTTTGGACGACGACGTGATAGCCGCGTGATGCGTAAACACGCGCGAACAGCAACGAGAATGGCCAGCCCCGACCGTACGGGCAGCGGACCAACAACGTGCCCGCCGGTTCCGTCGTCGTGGGTTCGTAACGATCGGCGATCAGATGAACACCGTCCCGCATCGGCACACTGAGCCCGCGATGCACGGTGTACTCGGTGGTGTGCGGCGGAAGCTTCAGCAGGGTGCTGACGGCGCGGCCCGCGTACTGCCTGATTCGCGAGCGGACGGGTGACGGGGCGGCGGTCGATACTGCGGTCACCTAACAAAGGCTACGCACGCGGCGGGTCGTCGGCCTCGATCGCCTCAACCACCCGGGCCATCAGCCATTCGATCGCGCGCGTGGCATCGGCGCCGTCGAGCCCCCACACGCCGACCAGCCGCTCGTAGGGCGCCGGGCTCCACAGGACGTCGAGCCGGCCCGCCATCGTCCGCTGTTCCTGTTCCGACCGGTGTGGGGATGCCGCCGAAACGGCGCGCAGTAACGCCTCGCGCCGACGCTGGTTGACACTGACGAGCGCCGAGTCGTGCGGCGTGGGAACCGATTCACGAACCGAAAACCGTTGCAGCGAGTCGAAAACGCGCGCCGTCATTTCGGCGAGGTTCGTCAGGTCGACGTCATCGTAGGAGACGCCTGCCTCGGATTCCAACCGCGCCATGACGGCGTCGTGCAGGTGCCTTTCGGTCGGAAAGTGGCGATACACCGTGCGTTCGCCTACGCCGTGGCTGACGAAGCTGCAGCCGCTCGGCGAGGACGTGTCCGTGGTGCTGCAGACCGCCGACCGGACCGTACGGATCGATGGCCAGACGGTGGTGTCCACCCACGACATCACCGACCCCAGCGAGGTTCCCGCCGATCAGTTGGCCAAGCTCGCGAATTGGACGTTCCCGGCGCTGCAGCAGGCCGGGGTGCGCTATCGATGGGACGGCGAGGAGACCTACGGGATGCTCGAGCGCTCCATCCCGATGGACAAGCTGAGCCGTTAGTAGATGTAGTACGGGCTCAGCTCGTGAGCTCGCTGCAGGTTCGTCTGCAGGCAATCCGGGTTGTCGGCGGAGGTGATGGGCGAGTAGAACAGCGACTGCTGGATGACGCCGTAGCTGGTCTTGAACGCGATCATGCAGGTGATCCACCAGCGGTCGTTCCAGTCCGTCGGCTTCATGATCCAGTACTGCGCCGCGCGGTGGCCGTTGATATCGAGCTCGACGGCGTCGGCAGGCAACGACTGCTCATACGTGCGCCAGACGAAGGCTTCGACCGCTACTTGGTAGTTACCGGCGTCGTAATGGCAGCGCAGGCCTTCCTCGGGAGTTGGCGGCGTGAAGGCCAGTCCGATCCGCTGGACCACGTCGAGCGGAATGTCCTCACATGGGTTGAAGGGCCGCGGGTTGACGGTCTCGACCACCGGCCACTTGATCGTCGTCGCCACGTCGGACAGGGGAGCGGTCGTGGAGCGCAGGTCGACACGGCCTGTGGCGACCGGGCCTGCCGGGTTGGTCTGCCAGACCACGATCACCGCCGCGACCAGCGCGCACAGCGCCGACAGGACGCGCAGTTTGGCGGTCATCAAACCCCCTGCCTCGTGGCGGTTGCGCCGCCGCATGTTGTCCGACCCTGCGGGGAGTGTAGCGGTCGGGTGCCGCCCCCCGGACGGGAAACGAGAACAGGTTCTAGTTGCCGATCCGGGTGGTGACGGCATCGCAAGTAGGCTGGTCGGCTGTGACACGTGACGGCCGCCGACCCACCCTGTGGGCCATCAGCGACCTTCACACAGGTCACACGGGCAACAAGCCGGTGACCGAGTCGCTGCACCCGTCCACGCCCGATGACTGGCTGATCGTGGCGGGGGACGTCGGCGAACGCACCGACGAGATCCACGAGGCGCTCGACCTGCTTCGCAAACGGTTCGCCAAGGTCATC
>JAVRPX010000397.1:0-7368 GCA_032161985.1 Mycobacterium sp. | reverse complement strand
ACTCCACGCAGGTGTCACACAATGTCGGGTTCTTGCGCGACGGCCGGTAGCCGAGCGGACGCACGACGAACCGACCGAACCCGGCGAATGGCGCCCCGCACATGCCACATCGGGGGCTGCTCGGCAGTGTTTGCCACACCCGCCTGACGGCGTGCGCCACGGGCGTGTCGTTGAGCTGCCATACGGCTGCCCAGTCCTCAGGGCTCAGCGGCTCGCCGCGGTGCTTGCGCGCGCGACGCAGAATGTCGCGCAGAACCATGGTTTGGTAGAAGGTTCGTTTCGGCGCGACAGGTCTGTCTCCGATGTCCCCCATCTGCCCAGAATGCCCGACGCGCGCGTCGGTGGTTCCCGACTTTGCGGTTTAGCATTCGCGACGCCGAGGTATAGCGAGTACCACGATGAATGTGGCGGCCAAAGCCATCGACAAGCTCGTGAATCCACCGCGGATGTCTGATCCGTACCGCCTTCGGGCCGCGGTGTCAGGTAAAACCGTGCTGGTAACGGGTGCCTCCTACGGCCTGGGGAACGCCACCGCAGTCAAACTCGCCGCTGCCGGGGCGAGGGTGTTGCTGGTGGCGCGGTCCGAGGAAGAACTCAATGCACTGGCGGCGTCGATCACCGCGCGAGGTGACCACGCGATCGCCATCCCCGCGGACCTCACTGACGAAGCCACCGTCACCGCACTTGCGGAACGAATTATCGAGGCGCACGGGCCGCCGGACATCGTGGTGAGCAACGCCGGCAAGTCCATCCGGCGACCACTGCACCAGCAGTACGGCCGGCGCCACGACTTCGATCGCACCATCGGCATCAACTACCTAGGCCCCATCCACTTATTGCTCGGGCTACTTCCCGCGATGCGGGAGCGAGGCAGCGGACACATCGTGAATATCTCGAGCGTCGGCGTGCGGGTTCCGCCCGGTCCGCGATGGGGCGCCTATCAGGCCTCCAAGGGCGCGTTCGACATGTGGCTACGCAGCGTCGCACCGGAATTGCACGCCGACGGCGTGGACGTCACGTCGGTCTACATGGCATTGATCCATACCCGGATGACCGAGCCGACGGAGAGCCTGCGCAATGTTCCGGGCCTGTATCCCGATCAGGCCGCCGACATCGTCGCCAGAGCGATCATCAGGCGGCCGCGGACAATCGCGCCGTGGTGGTTATGGCCTGCCGAAGTCACCACAGTGCTCCTCCGCGCGCCCGTAGAGCGTGCCGCACAAGTGTGGTACAGGCGTACGCGAGAGGCGGACAGCGCCGAGGAGGTCGAGCGATGACCGAGCACGTGCTGACGACGGCAACTCGGGCGGTGCTGCGATCTCGACTGCTGACGCTGCCCGGGCCCAAGGGGCTTGTCGGGGTCGTTCGCGAGGCGGCTCGGGGTCGCACGAATCCATTCACTCTGTTGGCGGTCTCGGCGGCGCGCTGGCCAAACCGGGCCGCGTTGGTCGACGAACGCGGTGCGATCACCTATCGCGAATTGCGTTCGAAGACCGAATCCCTCGCCATCGAGCTCCGCGGCCGGGGCGTCGAAGCGGGGCAGGCTGTGGGCATCCTGTGTCGCAATGGACGCGGCTTCGTGGAGGCCGTCTTCGCGGCGGCGCTGGTCGGTGCCGACGTGGTACTCCTCAACACAGACTTTCGCACCGAAGCCCTCGCGGCGGCCGTCAGTACGCACAAGGTCACGGCAGTCGTCTGCGACGACGAGTTCGCGGATGACGCCCGCGCTGCGGGCGAGCACGTCACCGTCATCGATCCGACGAGTATCGAAGCAGGCCAAGCTGTTTCGCGACTGAAGGTGGCGGCGGCCGGCCGAATCGTTCTCTTGACGTCAGGCACGACCGGCACACCCAAAGGGGTTCCCCGTAAGCCAAGGATCGGATCGGCATTAGGCATCGGAGCATCAATTCTCGATCGCACCGGGCTTCGCATCGGGTCGCGAATCTCGGTTGCCGTACCGATGTTTCACGGCTTGGGGTTCGGCATGCTGATCCTGACCATTGGGCTAGGCGGAACCGCATTGACCCTGCGTCGATTCGACGCCGAAGCAACGCTCACCCAGGCGTCTCAGTGTCGCGCCGACGCGTTCACCGCCGTGCCGATCATGCTCGCGCGCATCATCGATCTGCCCGACGATGTGCGGACACGAAACCCGTGGCCGTCGCTGCGGGTGGTGATATCGAGCGGAGCCAGGCTGGATCCCAGCCTGGCGCAGCGGTTCACCGACGCATACGGCGACGTCATCTACAACGGCTACGGCTCCTCGGAGGTCGGCATTGGCGCCCTCGCGACGCCGGCCGACCTGCGCGAAGCACCGGAGACTGTCGGCAGGCCGGTTGCCGGCTGCCCGGTTGTCATCCTCGATGAGAACGACAGACCCGTTGGGCCGGACATCACCGGGCGCATCTTCGTCGGCGGCGACCTGACCTTCGACTCCTATACCGGCGGCGGGACCAAAGACGTCGTCGGCGACATGATGGACACCGGGGACATGGGCTATCTCGACGAAGCGGGTCGGCTGTTCATCGTTGGCCGCGAAGACGACATGATCGTCTCCGGCGGAGAAAATGTTTACCCGCGTGCGGTCGAGAATGCCCTCGCCGAGCATCCCGAAGTCGCCGACAATGCGGTGGTCGGGGTCCCCGACCCCGACTACGGGGAACGTCTCGCCGCCTACGTCGTGCCCAGCCCCGACGCCACCATCGAGGAATCGGCTATGCGAGAGTACTTGAAGGACAAGGTTTCTCGCTTCGAGCAACCGCGTGACATCAAGTTTGTCGAACGAATTCCCCGCAATCCGGCGGGTAAGGTCCTGCGGAACGAACTGCCGGCGTAGCTCTGCTCAGATGACCTCGCCGACAGTCCGTCGCTGATCACCGAGATGGTCGGACAAATTCACCGTGGCGGCGTCCGGTTGACTCCGACCGGGTAGCAGAAGCCGGCATCACCACGGGCTCCATCGCGACCTCTGTCCGCGTTGCCGTCAATGGGTCGTCCGATGCTGGGGTCGGCGCGCCCGCGCGGACGGCCTCGAGCTGCGCGGCGAACGCGACACCGAGGAACAGCGCCACTGAGGACAGGTTCGCCCAGAGCAACAGCGCGAATATTCCTGTTAACGGGCCGTAGGTGGTGCCGAAAGACGCGCTTTTGACGACGTAGAGCGCGAGCAGGCCGGTCAGCAGCAGCCACAGCGCAAGCGACACACCGGAACCCACCGCCAGCCACGAGTACCCCGGCTGCCGCCGGCGCGGCGCGCGCTCGAGGATGACGGTGAAGGACGCCCAGGCCAGTGCCACTCCGGCCGGCCAGCTGCCGATCGTCCACGCCCTCTCGAACGTTTCGCCCCAGCCGTAGGCCGCGGCGAGCGCCTCACCCAGCGCGTCGCCGGCCACGATGACGAGGAATCCGAGCTGTAACAACAGGCCAGCGGTCAACGCCATCAGCAGAGCCCGACCGTACTTCCGCAGCGCAGGCCGGTCGCGCTCGATGCCGTAAATGCGGTTGGCGCCGCGCTCGATCTGGCCCATCGCCGTAGTGAGCGCGATGATCGCGGCAAGCAGGCCGAGCCACAATGCGAGCTGGCCTCCGGTCGCCCCCTGGTCATGGGTGCGCTGCGCGGCCTGCTCCAACATGTCGCCGTTGTTCTTGCCCGGCAGCACCCCGCCGAGGGTCTGGACGATGATCTGCCCGACCTTCTCCTGATGCACCGCGCTCGCCAGGCCGATGACCGCGATGATCAGCGGGATGAAGGACAAGCAGAGCTGCAGCGCCAGGGCGCGCGCGTTGGTGAAGCCATCGGCGTACCTGAAGCGGATGAATGAGTTCTTGACCAGGTTCCAGCGCCCGTAGCGTCGCAGCGTTGTGACGGCGTCGTCGGCGGAGAGTTCGTCGCCGGAGATGGTGGTCGTCTCCGGCACTCGTGTCGCGGTGCTCATCTCAGGCTCCTTGGTCAGGCGGCCGTCGCCACCGGCTGTGGCACGCGGATGACCAGAGCGCCGGGCTCGATCCGCGCGTGAAGACTCCGCCCGTCATCGATGACCTCGCCATCCATCTGGCGGGGCACGATCCGGTCCGCCTCGATCTGGACTGTGCAGCCGCGGAAGCGTTCGAGGTGCGGATGCCTGGTGCGATCGCGGCGAAAGACCCGCCATGCCAACCGGATCCAGTCTCGCAGCGTCCGCGGTGCCACGACGACCACGTCGAGCAGGCCGTCGTCCACGATTGCGTCCGGCAGCAGCTCGAGGCCGCCCTGCAGCCTTCCGACGTTGCCGACCAACACCGTGCGGGCCGGCCGGCGCAGCGGCGGGTTGTCGTCGATCCGCAGCTGCACCCGCATCACAGGGTCGCGCAGGTGCCGGAGGCCGCTGACAACATAGGCAGGCCAGCCCGCGAGTTGTTTCATACCCTCCGAGGCGTCGGCCATCATCGCCGCGTCGAATCCGATGCCTGCCATGACCGAGAACGGCTGGTCGCCGACACGGCCGAGGTCGATGCGCCGGTCTTCGCCGTTGACGGCCACACCAAGAGCGTCTGCGAGCTCGATCGGCACGCCGAGGTTGCGGGCGAGCAGGTTGCCGGTGCCAAGCGGGAGAAGTGCGACCGGCACGTCCGTGCCGGCCAGGGCGCCGAGGCAGGCCATGACCGTGCCGTCGCCGCCGCAGATCACGACGAGTTGAACGCCCGCCGCCACCGCGGTCTCGGCCATGCCTGCGCCAGGGTCCTCAGGCGTGGTCTCCAGCCACATGGGCGTCGACCAGCCCGCACTGACCATGGCCTTCTCCACGGCCTCCCGCAGGGCCGATACGTCCGCCGTCGCGGGATTGAGGATGATCGCTGCACGCATCATTGGGTCACCAGGCGCGTGTCGGCGTCGGCGGCGGCGTCGCGCGAGACGCCTGCGTCGTGGGTGCGCACATAGACGATGACGACGGTCAGCCAGATCGCGCCGAGCAGCATGCCGACGAGCACATCGGTCGGGTAATGCATGCCGCGATACACGCGGCTGGCGGCGATCGTCAGCGGCACCGCTGCGCAAACGACCACCGCGACGACTTTGATCCACCAATGCCGGCTGTGCCAGAGGATGATCGCGGCAACTGCGCCGTAGAAGCACACGGCGGCGGCGGTGTGGCCCGACGGGAACGACGAAGTTGGCGGTGCTGCATCGAGTTTCGGCACGTTCGGCCGCGGGCGATCGATGAGAAGTGTCGTCGCCACGAAAATGCTTGTCTCCCCGACCACCGCATAGATGACGACCAGCGACTCGCGCCACCGGCCGAACGTCCACCGGAACACGGCCGCGGCGATCGCCGTCAGGGCGACGATCGTCGGCGTCTCCGACAGTGACGTGATGAGCTTGCTTTCCGAGACGCCTTCCTGCTGGCGATACTCCACGAGCCGTCGTGGCACCTCGGCGTCCCAATTCCCGACCGCCGTGGACGGGAGCACGTCGGTGACGAGATACCCCAGCCCCACCATCACCGCAACGAGGCAGGCGGCGGGAACGAGAAGCCATGCGATATCCCGGGCGATGCCGGCGAAACCATGTCTACGCACGTGATAGAGATACCCACGCAGCCGTCAATTGACTCCCCGGACCCCGGCTGGGGCGGTGACCTCCAGGTCAACGGCGCGCGGCCGGCCGCTCCGGGGTGCCGATTTCGGCCGTCCGCTCGACCGGCTGCCCCGTCTCCCGCCGCCACGCGACGTAAACCGACGTCGTCACGGCCACCCAGCCAATACCCAGCGTGATGCCGGCCAGGACATCGCTGACGAAGTGGACGCCGAGCACAACACGAGCGAGCGCGACGGCGCCGACGATCAACACGGCGGCGATGACGGCGGCCGCCCGGCCGCGGCGCGACAGGAAGCGCAGCGTGATCAACAGCAGCAGACAACAGCCGATTGTCGCCCCCAGCGCATGACCGGAAGGGAACGACAACCCGGGTGCCGTCGAGACCGGATCGGGTAGCACTGGGCGGGCCCGGCCGACGATCTCCTTCAGCGCGAAACCGAGTGCAGCACCGCCGAAGACCGTGACGACGAGCCACGTCGCGTGGTGCCGTTCGCCGTGGATCACGTACACCACCGCGATCACCGTGAGCACGACGCGGAACACATTCGGGTCGAATACGTCGCTGACCACCTCGGCCGTCTTCGCCAACTCGGGCCGATCGGCGTCGATCTGATTGAAAGTCTCCGCGGCGGCGGTGTCGAGGCTGCGCAGCGGCCCCCAGCCCGCGCGAACGAGCAGCAGAAGCAGCGCGAACGTGACCGAGGCGGCGAGCGTGCCCGCCAAGCCCGCGCCGAGTCGCAGCCCGAAGCGCTCGTCGGCGGCGGACAGATGGCGGTGGATCGCGCGCCTCAGCCGTTTCAACATTCCTTTTCGTGTTCCCCGGCAGGCGGTTCAGTACACCCGTCAGGATGATCAATTCAGCGTCACGCGGCCGACTTCGTCCAGCACATCGGCGCCACGGGGCTGCTCGAAAAGCACTTCGGCGCTGCGGTCGTCCACTTGAATCGTGGCGATGGTGTTTCCGAACAGTGGACCGCGGGTGTTCGCCCAGGACAGCGGAAGCGCGGGGACGCCGTGCCTGCGTGCCCACCATCGAGCGAGCGTGGCCGCGGGACGCGACCAACTCAGCGTGAACACCGGTTTGAGGAACAGCGGCACATAGTTGTTCACCGGCGAGCACACGAGTTGATGCACCGTCGCGCCCGGCGACTGCGCAGATTCAACCGCCCACTCGGCGCGCGCGGCGTAGCTGTGGTGCACGTCCCCGGACAGCGCGCTGACGGTCGCGGGTCCGTTGGGATGGCTTGCGACACGGGCAATCATCTCGGCCAACCGCTCGAAGGACTTGAAGAAGGCCGGCCAGTGTTCGAAATCGACTGCCCTGCGAGTCTTTTCGGCAAGCCTCCCGCGAAGGCCGGACCGGTCGGCGTTTCGCTCATTGACCGCCTCGAGGTCGCCGATGGCCGGCGGCATCAGCCACGGCACCGACGAGGCCAGCATCAGATGGTCCAACTTGTCGAGGTCGTCGGTGGCCTGAGTCTCCAGCCATGCGAACTCGCGTTCCCCGATCATCATGCGTTCGCCGGAGTCGAGGATTCGGCCGTTACGAGAGTCGATCATGATGAGGCGGCTGCGGCCGAGATCCCATCGATAGCTGAATCTGATGCCCTTGTTGGCGTCCACCTCTTGATCGGCACGGTCGGCCAGATCGACGAGATGCGCCCAGGTGTCGCCGTCTGTCGCGAGCAGGCGCTGATAGTCCTCGTCGTCGGCCAACTCGGCCGGGCTCAGATTGCCCAGGTGCTGGTACACCCAATAGGACGCCAGCCCGGCGCGGATCCGGTCACGCCACC
>JAVRPX010000396.1:0-4354 GCA_032161985.1 Mycobacterium sp. | reverse complement strand
GGGGGGGGTGGGCGGGGAGACGGCGCGAATTTAAGGAGCCATTTGTCGTAAAGGCGTTCCCATGTTCCGTCGGCACGCATCTGGTCGAGAACACCGTTGACGAATTGAACCAAATCGGTGTGTTCCTTATTGATCCCGATCCCATAGGGCTCGAGGCCGAGGCTGCCACCCACCAGGTCGGCGTTCGGGTCCTGCATCTTGAGGCCCCACAGCACGGAGTCGTCGGTGCTGATCGCGTCGACCTGCGCCTGCTGCAGCATCACGAGGCAGTCGGTCCAGTTGTTCACCGCGAACACCCTTGGCCTCGGGTCGAGTCCGGACAACGCAGGAAGCGACGTGGTGCCGCGAACTGCGCAAACCCGTTTGCCTGCAAGGTCTGCAGCGGATTCGATTCCCGAACCCTTCACCGCGAGGATGCGCTGGTTGGCGACGAAGTACGTGGTGGAGAAGGCGACCTCCTCCTTGCGCGCACAGGTGATTGAGAAGGTCCGGACCACCAGGTCCACTTGACCGGACTTCAATGCCTGCACGCGTTGGTCGGCTTCATACACCCGCAAATCGATGAGGTCCGGGTCCGGATCGCCGAAGATGGCGCGCGCGATCTCGCGGGCGACGTCGATGTCGAAGCCCTCCAGCTGCCCCGAGGACGGGTTTCGATAGCCGAACAGATTCGTGTTCTGGTCGACACCAACGATGAGCCGTCCACGCCCGGCGATCGCCGCCATCGTCGAACCGGGCGGCATGTCGCCGGGCGGTGGCATCGGACCGGGATACAGACTCGCTTCCCGATCGCAGGTGTCTTTCGCCGGAACGGGCGCCGGCGTGACCTCCTCCGCACCGGACGGCATCACGTCGACCGGGGCGACCGTGACCGCCGACGGCGGCATCGAGGATGAGCCACATCCGGCGATGAACGCAAGCGCGAGCAGGGCGACCGCCGCCCGCGCTCTCATTGGAACTCCCTGAGCCGCGGCCACAGCCCTGCAACGGCCGCCGTCGCGGCAACCACCATCAGCGCAAGGGTTCCGGTGGGACTCCATGACAGCCATTCGCCCGCCGCCGACACCCTGTCGCGCAGTGTGGCGCGCTTCTGTTCGATCGCATCGCTAAGGCCGGATTCGACGAGCGCGAACTGCGCGGCAGAAGCGCCGGGATCGGGGCCGATCGCTTGCTCGACGGCGGCGTTGTAGTCCCCGTTGTTGTAGGCGTCCACCCCCTTGCGGTGGCTCGCAGTCCAGCTTCGGACACCCTGCGCCGCGGCCTGCGACCCGCCGAGCCGCGAGCTCAGATCGTCGATGTGGCTCTGGAACGCCTTCTCGCTCTCGCTGATGTCGCCATGCGCGATCAGCTCCAGGGTCTCGTCGGTCCTGGCTTTCTCGGCGAGGATGCGCGCCTGTGCGAGTTGCTGGAACATCGCGGCGCCCTCCGTACGGCCCTGCTCGATGTCAGCCGCCGCCAGACGGGTGGCCACCACGATCCACCCGCCCACCACCAACACCAGAGCCGCCGCGGTGACGAGCCCCATATTGAACTGACGGTTCGTCCTGGCGAAAAGGATCAGAGAGCCGACGCAGATCGCGACAAAGGTCAAGCCCAGCAACACGAGACTGGCTGTAGGCGTTGAACTTACGGCGCCCTGGCCTTGGTCGACCGTGGTGAGGTTGCGGTGGTAGATCTCTTCGGCGCCCCGTAGGAGTGTGTCCTGCATCAACCACGATGCTTCACGCAGGTACGCGGACCCGATCACATGCCCCTGCAGGTTGTTCGCCCGGGCCGACTCGACCAGTCCCGTGTAGGCAGCCAGTTGCGCGGTTATTTCGGCCACCGCCGTGCGGGTGTCCCTATCGGTGGATCCGGCCGTCGCATCCGCCAATGCCGACGACGCGTCAGCCAGCGCTTGCTGATAGCGCTCCCGAACCGGGGCTGTTTCCTTTGCCGAAAGGAACTCGGTGGCGGCGGCGGCGTCAGCGGCCGAAAGCGCGGCGTACAGGTTCTGCGCTGAGTACGCGAACGGCTCAGAACGGTCGAGCACGGCGTTGTGCTCGGCGATCCGCCGATCCAGTTGGGCGCCGCACACCAGTCCGGCGATGACACACAGACCGGCGACGGTGAACGCGATCATGCCGACGATGCCAGGCGTCGTGCGGGCAAACCGTCGCACCCACGCCACCGAATCCCGTGTATCCCGTGTGCGAGGAGTGCCCATATCGATCACCGACCCGCCGCTAGGGCGTGATCGAAGCCGCAGATAGCTTGCCTGTGCCACGCAATTCCCGGTGTCGCTCGAACGAGGCGCGCGTCGTGCTGGACGCGAATTCGCTCGCATCGGCCACAGTTCCCCCTTCCGAACCGATTTCAGTCTGTGCCTTTGCGCTGGTCGGGGCGGGCGAAACGAGCAATTCGCTGGAAAGTGCGCGGTGAATCGCGAAACGTCGATCTCGGCGCAGTCGAGGTCAGCCGTTCACGCTTGCCCAGAACGCACACTGGTGCTCTTGTTCGAAGGTCGTGACGACGCGGCTGCCGTCCGGTTGCAAGGACAACACCTTTCCCGTCGCGGCATCGAACGTCGGCCAGTTTGGCTGACCAGGCGCCTGAGGGGAACCCGAGGTGACGAACGCCGTCCAGTAATCGACCATCTGATCTGCCAGCGCCCGCTGCGCGGGGTTCAGTGGCGGAGCATCGCCGATGTCGAACAGGTAGCGCAGTTCCAGCGAATGGCTCGCCCCCACCGGGAACGGCAACTGGCGCAACGCGTCTGGCGCAGGCGCATCGCGATCGTTGAACTCGTAGGCATAGACGGGTTCGGTGCCAGACAAGGCGTCGGCCATGCGGTCGGCCTCGCAGGCGAACACCGCGTCGGTGACCGCTGCCGAATAGGCAAGTGGCACACTCGCATAACTGTTTAGCGGGTAATGCGCCTCGACGGCACCGGCATTCGGGCCGAAGGTGTCCTTGAGTAGATCCGGATACTGGGCCGCGGTGTATCCCTGGCCGCGCAGATACTGCAGCGCGACGAATAGCGTGAACTCGTCGTGGTTGCTGCCGATCAACACCGGGACCCTGGCCGCACGCTTCTCGCTGAGCCCGGTGATCGGGTCCACGGGCAGCACCGTCGTTCCCTTGACCGGGCCGGATAGCTGGTCGCGGCCGATGCGGTAATACCAGACCGGTTCTCGCAACTTGTCCGCCGGCAACGCCCGCAGGCACTGCGCAGCGGATTCCGGCTGGCCGCAACCGACTTCGTCGGCGTACTCGAGGCTGATCTTCTCCGCGGCGGGCAACGCCACCTGCGCCTGGCACGGCCCGCTCTGGATGATTGCCGCCCGGAACAAACCCGCCGAGTCCGGCGCGACGAGGTGGTCGCACACAGATGTGCCGCCCGACGATTCACCGGCCACAGTGACCTTGTCGGGGTCGCCCCCGAATTTCGCGATGTTGTCACGCACCCACCGCAGCGCGGCCTGCTGGTCGGCCAGGCCGTAAGTGCCGACCGCGCCTGCCGGGCCGAGGGCGGGATGGGCCAGGAAGCCCAGCGCACCGAGCCGATAATTCATCGTGACGACGATGATGTTGCCCCGCGATGCCAGCCCGTTGGCGACGTAGAGACCACTATTGCCGCTGGCGAACCCGCCGCCGTGGATCCACACCATCACCGGACGGTGGCCGTCGTTGGTGAGCGGGGTCCACACATTGAGGGTCAGGCAGTCCTCGTCGGTCTGCCTGCCGAGCTCCATGTCCACGCCGGGATCCTGGATACATCGTGGGCCCGGGTGAGTCGCCTCGCGGACCCCCTGCCAGGCCGGTGCCGGAGCGGGCGGCTGCCAGCGCAGCGGCCCGATCGGCGGCGCGGCATAAGGGATTCCCGCGAACAATCGGTGATCCGGAGCGACAACGCCCCGAACCGCGCCCGAAGCGGTTTGCACCACCGCCGGATCAGCAGGCGCCGACGTCGCGGGCGTTGTGGCGACATCGCCGCCGCGGCCGCATCCGGCCGCCAGCAACACCGCCAGCACGAGCGCGAGCGCGCGACGGCCTCGACGGTGAACCGTTGCAGGCAGCACGAGGTCCAAGCCTATCGGCAGCGCTTGAAACCAGGCCTTCCCTAAGGTGGCCTCCATCACATACACTCCGAACTTGACACCCGTCAAGTTTCGAATGCGAGGAGCCTGTATGAGCACGCCGACGATGGATGACGCCGCCAAGGTGCTGGCCGATCCGACGGCCTATGCCGATGACGCACGTCTGCACGCGGCGCTGACCCATCTGCGGGCGAACAACCCGGTGGCGTGGGTTGACAACCCGCCGTACCGGCCGTTCTGGGCGATCACCAAGCACGCCGACATCATGGCCGTCG
>JAVRPX010000395.1:0-6039 GCA_032161985.1 Mycobacterium sp. | reverse complement strand
AAGTCGGCAGCAGGCACGGCGAACCCGGCAGGCAGGTTCATCGGCAGACCGGCCAACGTGTCGACCGGTGAGCCAAAAGCGATGATGCTCGCAAGGTCCTTCGACCGCCGATACGCCGCGGTCTGGTAGCAGAACATGCCGCCCTGCGAATACCCGGCGAGGTGGACGTCGCGTTCGGTGACCTTCTTGACCGTGTCGATCGCTTCGCTCAGCGCGACGACGTGATCGGCGAGGTTGCGTTGCATCCCGCCCTCGACGCGGTCGGGCGAGCCGAAGTCGATGACCCACGGGTCGACGCCTGCCTCGTGCAGGATGCCGACCGCGCCGTCCTCGCGGGTGACGTCCCACATGTCAGCCGACATCATCATCGGGTGCACCATCAGAACCGGCGGGCCGGGCCGCTTGGCCCCCGGCCGGGTATCGGGCGGGAAGTAGCGGCGCAACCGGTACATCGGAACGCTTTGGATGATCTGGAACGGCGACGGAACGGCGCCGGTTTCCAGGCCGCCGTATCGCAGTACTTCCAGCCCGTTCTGCGCGGTGGCCACCAGCCGGCCCACGGGCCCGGTTATCGCCGACAGGTTCACCACCGCATGCTCCCCTTTTAGTGTCTTCTCTGCGGCCCTATCCCCCGATTGCCGTCGTCATCATGGCACAGGGTGCACATATCATCGGCGGCTGGTGACTTCGCTGGCGGCTGGAGGCCGTCAGCTTCTTTTCACGCTGCGTCGGCAGCATGACGGGCCAGCCCGACCCGGAGGATATTGCGTGCGGCGTGCTCGTCGGCGTGGGCAGTGTGCCCGCAGGCTTGGCAGACGAACTCTGCCTGGGTGACGCGGTTCTCCGATGCTGCGTGACCACAGTTTTCGCAGCGGTCGGAGGTATGCCGGGGGTCGACCTCAGTCCAGGTGCGCCCAGCGTCTTCCGCTTTGGCGCGCAGAATCGAGATGAACTGACCCCAGCCAGCGTCACTGATACTTCTGCTCAGTCCCGACTTCGCCCTGGCCCCATTGGGCAGAAACGCGCCGGGATTGTCCAGATCGGCGACGGGTTTGGCCCGTCGCAGCATGTTGGCAATCGCCAAGTCCTCCACCACAAGGAGGTCATAAGTGCCGACGAGTTCACGGGCGGCCTTGTGGTGAAAATCCCTGCGGCAGCTGGCGATTTTGCGGTGGCGGGCAGCCACCGTCGCCCGGCACCTGCCCCGGTTCTTCGAACCACGTTTGGCGCGGGCGAGCCGCTGCTGCGCGGTCGCCAGCTTTTCTGCAGCAAGGCGGCCCCAGCGCGGATTCTCGAAATGCCTGCCGTCGCTGGTGGTCGCGAAGCTGGCGACGCCCAGATCGATACCAGCTTGGCGGCCGGTGGCTGGCAACGGATGCTCTGGCACCTCGTCGCAGGACAGGATGAGGAACCAGCGCCGGCCCTCTCGGCGGATTTGGATCGTCTTCACACGTCCCTGCACCGCACGGTGTGCAGTGGCTTTCACACTTCCGATGCCCTGCAGGTACACACTGTTGGTGTCGGGGTGCCAGCGGGCGCCGTCACCGTCTTTTGGCCACTCGACGCTGTCAAACCGATGTCGGCCTTTGAACCTCGGATAGCCGGGTGTCCGCCCGGTTTTGACCCGGCGGAAGAACGCGTCGAAGGCCTTGTTGAGTCGGCGCAGGGTGGCCTGCTGTGACGAGTACGACCACACTGCGGTATCCGGAAACGCCATTCGGACATCGGTGAGCTGGGCCGCCTGATCTCGATAGCGGATACGGGTCTTGCTGTACGCCCACGCATCCCGGCGCTCCTGCAACGCAGCGTTATACAACTCCCGGTGCGATTCCACACATGCCGTCAACGCCATGTGCTGGCGCGCAGTCGGGCGCATCCGAAACTTGTATGCCCGCCTCACGTCCGCACCCAATCCCACTGGTGCTCGATGCAGCGGCGGACCGTGTGATCGGCGACATAAGCGATCGAAGACGACGCCCCATCCGGTACTTGGCGACACCCGCGCACGGACATGCCACTAACCTACGAATCGCCACCGACAAACCTGTGATTGCGCGCTCCTCGATGCCCGTGCTGCCAAGAGGGCGAAAGGCGTCGGTACCCTCGGGTCCGCACTATGGCGAACCTAATCAACGTTGAGCGGGCGACCGTCGGCTACGGCACCCGGACGCTGCTGGACGCGGTCAGCCTGGGCGTCGACGACGGCGACGCGATCGGTGTTGTCGGGCGCAACGGCGACGGCAAGACCACGCTGCTCCAGGTGCTGACCGAGACCCGGCAGCCGGATTCCGGCCGGGTCACCCACACCTCTGGCCTGTCGGTGGGCTATCTGCGGCAGGCCGACGACTTCGCCGCCGGGGCCACTGTTCGGGAGGTGATCGTCGGCGGCAGGCCCGACCACATCTGGGCGGCCGAACCGGACACCCGCGCCGTCGTCTCGCATCTGCTGGCCGGCGTCGATTTGGACGCCGACGTGGGGCGGCTCTCGGGCGGTGAGCGTCGCCGGGTGGCGCTGGCCGAGGTGCTGCTGGCCGGCCACGATGTACTGGTGCTCGACGAGCCGACCAACCATCTCGACGTCGAGGTGATCGGGTGGCTGGCCGAGCACCTCAGCAGCCGGCGGGCCAGGGCGCTGGTGGTGGTCAGCCACGATCGATGGTTCCTGGACGCGGTGTGCACGCGGACGTGGGAGGTGCACGGCGGCGAGGTGGACGCATATGACGGCGGGTACGCGGCCTACGTCCTGGCCCGCGCCGAGCGGATGCGGCTGGCGGCAGGGACGGAAGCGCGTCGGCGCAACCTCATGCGCAAGGAGCTGGCGTGGCTTCGGCGTGGCCCGCCTGCCCGCACATCGAAACCCAAGTTCCGGATCCAGGCTGCCAATGAGCTGATCGCCAATGAGCCGCCGCCGCGCGATTCTCTTGTGCTGCAACGCTTTGCGATCACCCGGCTGGGCAAGGACGTGTTCGATCTGCACCGGGTGCTGCTGGAGGTGGCCAATCGGGTGATCTTGGATCGCGTCGACTGGTCCATCGGGCCTGGTGCCCGCATCGGGCTTGTCGGCGTTAACGGCTCAGGCAAGACCACGGTGCTGCGGCTGCTGGCGGGTGAACTGCAGCCTGCCGCAGGCACGATCAAGCGCGGCACCACGCTGAGGATCGGCTACCTGAGTCAGGCGCTGGCCGAAATCGACGGCGCCGAACGCGTTCTGGATGCCGTCGAGAGCCGACGGCGGGTGACACAGCTGGCAGGGGGCGGGGAGATCACTGCGGACACCCTGCTGAAGGACTTCGGCTTCACCGGCGACAAGCTCACCGCGCGGGTGGCCGACCTGTCCGGCGGTGAGCGGCGACGGCTTCAGTTCCTGCGGCTGCTGCTCGACGAGCCGAATGTGCTGTTGCTCGACGAGCCGACCAACGACCTGGACATCGACACGCTGACGGTGATCGAGGATTACCTGGACGGCTGGCCGGGGACGCTGATCGCCGTCACGCACGATCGGTACTTTCTGGAGCGAGTCAGCGACGTCACCTACGCGCTTACCGGCGACGGGCGCTGCGACATGCTGCCAGGTGGCATCGACCAGTACCTCGCGGACCGGGCGGCAGCGTCACCGGATGAGCCTGCCCGTCCGGAGCCTTCTCGTGGAGAGTCGGTGTCGGCACGTGAGCGGCGCGCAGGCAAGGAAATGGCCCGCATCGAAGGGCAGCTGGCCAAGCTCGAGGTGCAAATCGCCGTATTGCACGAGTCGATGGCGGAAGCTGCTTCGGATCACGTGCGTGTTGGCGAGCTCAACGCCGAGCTCAACGAGCTGCTGGCTCGCAAGGAATCGCTCGAAGAAGCGTGGCTGGCCGCCGCCGAGGATTAGCGACTAGGCCTGAGGCACGGCACGTGGATCTACGCTTCTAGCGTGCCGCACTTGCCATCTTCTGAATTGCGGATCAAATCTGTGTCGGCGCTAGGTGCTGACGAACAAGATTGGCCGAAGCTTTTCGCTCCGTATCGGGACGGTATCGGCGACAAGCAACCGACGAGGTTAAGTTCCAAGTGGGACCAGTCGTTTTCCGCCCACGTGAAGCGAGCACGTCGCTTCGAGATATCAATTGTGCTACTTGGCGCATTGACCGCGTCGATGGCTGTGTTCTTGCCAACGAAGTTTGCGAGCCCTCCGTTGGGGACTCGCCAAGTTGCTGTGGTGGGCTTGGCTGTATGCGCGATCTACATCATCGTCGTCTTCATCCCGGCGTTCGACTTGGCGCGGAAGATTCCCATCCTTCGGAGGTTCTTGAGCCCGAGTGCGGTATACCGCGACAGGGTGATCAAGAGTGTGGACGGAGACGTTGAACCTCCGGGTTTGATGTTTCATTGCATGGTTGTTGACGCGAATATCCGGATGGTTGGGGCCGCGATACTGTTTTTGGCGGGCATCGCACCGCTCGCCCTAGCCGCAGGGCGACCTGGCGCCAATGGTTCTGATCCTCTTCTGGTGATCATCACGACGTTGTGCGCCGCAGCCGGCATTGCCCTGGTATTGCCCGCCATCGCGGTGGGCTTGGCATTTACCGAAATCTTCCCGAAGGCTGCACCCCGGTACCTTCCGGGCGATGACGCCTTCATCGCGGTCGTGGATGTCCTGATGGCGGGCCGAAACGCCGTCAACAATTCGGAGGCCACCCGGTTCGTACTGGCACGGCTGGAAGCGCTTGCGGTCACCTTCGACGACAAGATTCCCCGATCCGTGGGCATCCGCAGCCACGTGTCGGATCGAAACGTGTTGCGGCAATTCTCAAGTATCGCGGGAAGTATCCGAGGGTTGAAAGCTGATGTGGCGGTGCCGAAGTCAAGCGATTCCGCAGAATGGTTGAGCCACATTGCGCGCACCGGTATGGGCCTTGCGACGGGGCTGTACCGCGCCAGCTTCTCGGCAGCTGGGCAACCCATATCGGCGCCAGAGCCTGTCAGCACTTTGTCCACCGCGCTTGCCCTGGCGAAGCGAATTGTCGTTGCGGTCACCCCCGGCGCAGCCCTGACCGTCGCGTGGATAACGGGCGTCCTGCCATCCGATTTGAGAGGTCCGTTGACGACATTCTGCGTCAGTTGGGCGCTTGCAAGCATCGCTGTTACGCGGCCTGGCGCCAAAGACATCATGGGCTTGACCAAAGACCTGGCAAGTACTGTCCAGCCGAAGAGCGTGGCCGCCGACGACGACTAACGCCGCAGCGCTATGCGCAACCTGTCGCTGGTGTCGCGGACAACCCCGAGTTGCTTGGCGACCTGGATCGGGGCGGTGCCGCCACGCGCGTCGCGGGAGTTGACCGACCCGTCGATGGTGAGCACCTCGCGCACCTGTCCCGTTAGGTCCGGGTGGATCTCGGCGAGCTCGGCCTCCTCGAGGTCTTCGAGACCCACGCCGCGGGCCTCGGCGGCACGCACCGCCGCCCCGGCGGCCTCGTGCGCAACCCGGAACGGAACTCCCCTGCGCACCAGCCATTCCGCGACATCGGTGGCCAGCGTGTAGCCGAGCGGCGCCAATTCGGCCATCCGGTCAACGTCGAAGCGCAACGTACCGACGAGGCCCGCCATTGCGGGCAGCAGCATTTCGAGCTGGGCGACCGAATCGAACACCGGCTCCTTGTCCTCTTGCAGGTCGCGGTTGTACGCCAGCGGCTGCGCCTTGAGCGTTGCCAGCAGCCCGGTGAGATTGCCGATCAGCCTGCCGGACTTTCCACGGGCGAGCTCGGCGATGTCGGGGTTCTTCTTCTGCGGCATTATCGAGCTGCCGGTCGACCACGAGTCGTGCAGCGTCACGTAGCCGAATTCGGTTGTGCTCCAGAGGATGATGTCCTCGGCAAGCCGGGATAGATTGACTCCGATCATGGACAGCACGAAAGCCGCCTCACCGGCGAAGTCGCGGGCTGCGGTCGCATCGATCGAATTGTCGGCCGCCGCATCGAAGCCGAGTTCGTCGGCGATCGCGTCGGGATCAAGGCCCAGCGACGAACCGGCCAGCGCCCCGGATCCGTACGGTGACACCGCGGC
>JAVRPX010000394.1:0-2661 GCA_032161985.1 Mycobacterium sp. | reverse complement strand
AGGAACGGCCAAGGCCGCGCTGATGGTGTCGATCAGCATGGCCAGAACCACACTTTCCCGGGTGGCCGCCGAGAACACCGGCGCCAGCCTGGTCTTGGCGGCGGTCAGCCGCTTCACAGCGATCACCAGCCCCACGTCCGCGGCTTCGGTTGTCTTCGTGCCGCTCATGAGCGCCATCCTGCCAGCACAGGCGGCCACGCTAGGGAGGTGACGGCCGAGTGAGCATCGCAGGCGCCGCCAGGCGCCGAGGAGCGGAGCGAGGCCAGCACCGACCATTGATCTAATGTGAGGCGGTGGTCGAGGCGGCGGTGATGGGGGCCGGTGCGTGGGGGACGGCACTGGCCAAGCTCTTGGCGGATGCCGGCAACAACGTCGCGTTATGGGCCCGCCGCCAGGAGCTGGCCGATGAGATCAACGACACCCGCCGCAACCGCGAATATCTCGGCGATACCGAGCTGCCGAAGTCGATTCGCGCCACAAGCGATCCGGCCGAAGCGCTGGCCGGCGCGTGCACCGTGCTGCTCGCGGTGCCGTCGCAGACGATGCGCGCCAACCTCGAGCACTGGACGGACCTGATCGGCGACGACGCCACGCTGGTGAGCGTGGCCAAGGGCATCGAGCTGGGCACGCTGTTGCGGATGAGTCAGGTCGTGGTGCAGGTGACCGGCGCCGACCCGTCGCGCGTTGCGGTCGTCACCGGCCCGAACCTGGCCAGCGAGATCGCGGACGAACAGCCGGGAGCCACCGTTGTCGCGTGCAGCGACTCCGGCAGGGCGGTGGCCTTGCAGCGCGCGCTGTTGACCGGCTACTTCCGCCCGTACACCAATGCCGACGTCATCGGCGCCGAGGTCGGTGGCGCGTGCAAGAACGTGATCGCACTGGCCTGCGGGATGGCCGCCGGTGTCGGGCTGGGGGAGAACACCGCCGCGGCGATCATCACCCGTGGCCTGGCCGAGATCATGCGGCTCGGAATCGCGTTGGGCGCCAGACCCGCAACCATGGCAGGGCTGGCCGGCGTCGGCGATCTGGTGGCGACGTGCATGTCACCGCGCTCACGCAACCGCACATTCGGCGAACGGCTCGGCTGGGGCGGCACCATGGAATCGGCGCTGAGAGACGCGGGCGGTCACATCGCCGAGGGCGTCACATCGTGTGAGTCGGTGCTCGCGCTTGCGGCGAGTTACGACGTCGAGATGCCGCTCACCGACGCGGTGCAGCGCGTCTGTCACAAGGGATTATCGGTCGACGAGGCCGTCGCACTGCTGCTGGGGCGCAGCACCAAACCGGAGTAACCGGATGGATGGCAAGTACGGCGATTCCACACGCAGCGTGAAAGCTGTTGGCTCGGAAGCAGTTCCGGGTAGGCCGGTGGCACAGCCACCCGTTCCTGCGTCGACATATCACCTGTCGCCCGACGAAACCGAGCCGATGGACAGCTACGGGCGCAGCTCCAATCCGACCTGGCGCCAACTGGAATCGGCGCTGGCCGAACTCGAAGGTGCTGCGATGGCATTGACGTTCGGCTCCGGCATGGCAGCGATCACGTCAGCGCTGCGGGTGCTCGCCAAACCGGGCACCAAGCTCGTGGTGCCCGCCGATGGCTACTACCAGGTGCGCCGGTATGCGAGAGAATACCTTGCACCGCAAGGGGTTACGGTCTCCGAAGCGCTCAGCGCCGACATGTGTGAGGCGTCGGGCGACGCCGACGTTGTGCTGGTTGAAACCCCGGTTAATCCTGGTCTGGACGTCGTCGACCTTCACCATCTGGCGATGACCTGCCGCGGCCGCGGTGCCACTCTGATTGTCGACAACACCACCGCGACACCGCTTGGCCAGCAGCCGCTGTCGCTCGGCGCCGACCTGGTGGTGGCCAGCGCCACCAAGGCGCTGTCAGGGCACAGCGATCTGGTTGCAGGCTACGTCGCAGGCAGTCAGCAGGAACTGATGGCGGCGCTCGAACAAGAGCGGCTGCTGGCAGGGCCGATACTCGGCGCGTTTGAGGCGTGGCTGGTGCTGCGCAGTCTCGGCAGCGCAGGCCTGCGGTTCGAAAGGCAATGCCAGAGCGCTCAGGCGCTCGCCGTGATGCTGCGAGCGCATCCGGCGGTGAAGTCGGTGCGCTACCCGGGTCTTCCCGACGATCCGTCGCATCAGATCGCCACGATGCAGATGAAGCGCTTCGGCGGCCTTGTCGCGGTGGAACTGGAGGACGCCGCAGCGGTGCACGCATTGGTGGAGCGCAGTGCGTTACTCATCGCGTCGACCAGCTTCGGGGGCATCCACACGTCAGTGGACCGGCGCGCCCGCTGGGGTGATCCGGTCAGCGACGGTTTCGCCCGCATCTCGCTGGGCATCGAGGACACCGACGATCTGATCGCCGACTTCGAGCAGGCACTCGGATAACGCGGCTGCGCGAACCTGAGCTTGTGCTCGAAGAAGTCTCCAGATGTCGCACACAAGCTCAGTTTCGGCCGCCCACCTGCAGGTCAGAGCGCTGGGTCGGGATGTTTCCAGTTCGGGCGGTAGCCTCTCTAGGTTGTGACTGCCCCTAAAGCGTCCGGGCCCACCGGTCGCGTCCGCGTCGCCGTCGTCTACGGCGGGCGCAGCTCCGAGCACGCGATTTCGTGTGTTTCCGCAGGCAGCATCCTGCGCAATCTGGACCCC
>JAVRPX010000393.1:0-3868 GCA_032161985.1 Mycobacterium sp. | reverse complement strand
CACCGACGGGCCCTCGGCCTGTGCGGCAATCGACATGCGGGAGATCGGCCAGCGCCGAGGCGACCTGCCCGTGCTGCTGCCCGAGGACCAAACCGGGGAGCTGCCGGTCACCGAAGAGTCGGTGCGGTCGATCGTCGACGCGATGGGCATCCTGTTCTCGCCGGCCGACCCGCCGCAGCTGAGCTTCAAGGCATCCGACGCCGAGGTTTGCCCTGACGCCAGGAGAAGCCCGCCCGCGTCGTACTGCCCGGCCACCAACACGATCGTCGTCGATCTCGACGAGATGGCAGCGATGGGCACCCAATCCGACACCGAAGGCGGCGGCCTGGCCAGCGGCGACAACACCGCTTATTCGGTGCTGGTTTCCCGGTACATGCAGGCCATCCAGCACGCGCGCGGCGGCCTGGTGCTCGACAACGCCGAGGCCGCGCTGCGTACCGCCTGCCTCACCGGCGTGGCCACCGTCAAGATGTCGAAAACCGTCACCACAGCCGACGGCAACACCATCGCGCTGACGGCAGGCGACGTCGACGAGGCGGTATCCGGCATCTTGACCAACGGACTGGCCGCCAGCGATGTCAACGGCGAATCGGTGCCGTCCGGCTTCTCGCGGATCGACGCGTTCCGCGTCGGCGTGCTTGGCGACGAGGACCGCTGTTTCAAGCGCTTCGCGTGAGTTAGACCTTCTTTGTCACGCCGTACCACGCCGCGACCGCGTCGGACATTTCCGTCGACCGCGTCAGGAATGCATAAGAGCGGATGAACGACTCACCCACGCAGCCGTCGATCTTGATGTGGAACCCGTCGACCATGATCCAGGGCTTGTCGCCCTTGAACTCCTTCTTCGACACCGGGATGGTGTTGATGAGCCCGGGCTTGAGACCGACGGTCACACCGCCACCGATGTTGGCGCCGACTCCTGGAACGATGCCTTCCGGGAGCGGCGAGATGACGTCGGTGCCGATGAGTCCGATCGACGGGTTGAGCCCCATGGTGCCCGTCAGGGAGACACCGTTGGACGTGCTCATATCGATGCCGCAGCCAATCTGATAACCCACTTCGAGGGTGCCCTGCGAGCCTTCTTCCCCCTCCTCGGGGCCGATCAGTGAGCCGCTGTAAATGCCGCCCACCTCGTACTCGCGAGTCGAAATCGCGGTCGTCAGCGGTGCGGTCACCCGCTGTGTTTCATCCTTGGCCGACACCGTGAGCGTCCAGCCGTCCGGTGAGTTCGTTACCTTCGGCGGCGAGGACTCCACCCTGCCGTCGTCGACCGGCGCGCCTTCCGGTGGGGGCGGAGCGACCTCGGCCGGCGGTGCGTCGGCGGCGACCGACTCAACCTCGGGCTCGGCGGACGCGATCGGAGTGGCAAAAATGCAGGTCACCACGCAGGCAGTCAGCGCGGCCAGGGGACGAAACAGCACAGCACAGCCCTCCTCGGCCGAAACACAACCCGCCTAGGATCATTACCCGACGGCTTGGCCCCGTGCCAAGAACCCCCACTTATGCGCGTGTCTTTATGCGAGTGTGACCAGGCTAGCCGCGTCACGTCGGCATTCGCAGTACGAACCCCGACTCCAGCGCGACCCACAGCGCACCGTCGGGGCCGATCGCCAGGCCGTGCGGTTCGCTGCCGGGCGGAAGGTCGATCGTGACGACGTCCGAGCCGTCACCGCTGACGCGCGCAATCTGGTTAGCTCCCCACAGGCTCACCCACACGCCGTCGTCTGGGTCGGCGACCACGGCGTGCGGTTTTCCCGGCAGCTCCATTTCCTGGATCGCCTCGTCCATCGGGATACGGCCGAGCTTGTCGGCGAGGATCTCGGTGAACCAGACCGCGTCGTCGTGCGTTGCGGCGATGCCCACCGGACCTGCTGCGGCAGTGGGCAATTCGCGCACCTTTAGGTCGCCGGACGGCGACAACCTGCCGATTGCATTGTCGTGATTGAGCGTGAACCACAACGCGTTGTCGGGGCCGGTGACGATCATCGACGGCGCACCGCCAATCGACGGCCAGCCGGACAGCTCGCCGTCCACCGTGATCCGGCCGACATCGCCCGATGTCATGGCGGTGAACCACAGCGCGCCATCCGCGCCCGCAGTGATGCCGAACGGCCCGCTGCCCTCCGCCAACTCGAATGCGGTCAACTCGCCGGCCGTGGTGATCCGGCCGATGCGGTCGTCGCCAGTGCGGGTGAACCACATCGCGCCATCGGGGCCTGCGGTGATGATCGACGGCCGCGACTGCGGACCGACCGGATACACGGTGACGTCACCACCGGTTGTCACCCTGGCGATCGAGCCGCTGTGCACCAGCGTGACCCACATCGCCCCGTCCGGGCCCGCCGCCAGCGCATACGGTCCGCCGTCTAGCGAAACCTTGCGGGCAGCACTCACGCCAGCGTGACGAGGCCGAGTTCGTTGTCGCCGGCCAGCAGCGGGTGATGCGGCAGGACCCGCACGGTGTACCCGACGGGACCCGCGACCGGCAACGGTGTTGTCGTCGAGAACACTTCGTTGCCGCCGTCGGCGGTCCCGGTGTGATTCATCGGCGCCGTCACCGGATCGACAAGCGCGTCGCTGCCGTCGACCCGGCCGAGCACGGCCTGGACCACCACCTCGTCGGGTCGCAGGCCTGCCAGGTGCACGGTCGCGGTCAGCGTGAGCTCGCTGCCCAGCAGCGGCGTGTCCGGCAGGCCATAGCTGTCGACGTCGGTGATCTGGATCTTCGGCCAGGCCTCCTGGGTGCGCTGCCTGTAGGCGGCCAGCTCGCGTGCCGCGCCGAACGGCTCCCCGTCCGCACCGGGTTCGACGGTCTTGCGCAGCGACTGTGCCGCCGGGGCGTAGTAGCGCTCGGTGTAGTCGCGCACCATCCGCGACGCCAGCACCTTCGGGCCGAGTTCCATCAGCGTGTGACGCACCATCTCCACCCAGCGCGTCGGGACGCCATGCTCGTCGCGGTCGTAGAACTTCGGCGCGACCGACTTCTCGAGCAGGTCGTACAGCGCGGCGGCCTCGATGTCGTCGCGCCGCCCTTCATCCACCAGCCCGTTGGCGGTCGGGATCTCCCAACCGTTCTCCCCGTCGTACCACTCGTCCCACCAACCATCGCGGACCGACAGGTTCAGCCCGCCGTTGAGCGCGCTCTTCATGCCCGACGTGCCGCAGGCCTCCAGCGGCCGCAGCGGATTGTTCAGCCAGACGTCGCAGCCGTAGTACAGCTGACGGGCCATCGACATGTCGTAGTCGGGCAGGAACGCGATGCGATGCCGCACCTCAGGGCGGTCGGCGAACTTCACCACCTGCTGGATCAGCGCCTTGCCGCCGTCGTCGGCGGGATGCGACTTGCCGGCCACGATCAGCTGAATCGGGCGCTTCTTGTCGAGCAGCAGCTTCTCCAGCCGGTCCGGGTCGCGCAGCATCAGCGTCAGTCGTTTGTAGGTCGGCACCCGGCGGGCGAACCCGATGGTCAACACGTCGGGATCGAACGCCGTTGCAAGCCAACCTAATTCGGCGTCCGATGCGCCACGCTCCAGCCACGAGCGCCGTATCCGGACCCGCACGTCTTCGACAAGGGCCTTGCGTAGCTGCGAGCGGATCCACCACATGTGCCCCGTGTCGACCTGCTGTAGCCGCTGCCACGTGTCGGGCTCGCTCAGCGAGCCGAGGTCTTCGCTGCCGATCAGCTCGCGGCCAAGTTCCAGCCACTGCGGCGCCGCCCAGGTCGGTCCGTGCACGCCGTTGGTGATCGAGCCGATCGGCACCTCGGCGGTGTCGAACCCGGGCCACAATTCGTTGAACATCTCGCGACTGACCCGGCCGTGCAGCAGCGAAACCCCGTTGGCGCGCTGCGCGAGCCGCAGACCCATGT
>JAVRPX010000392.1:0-5822 GCA_032161985.1 Mycobacterium sp. | reverse complement strand
CGCTGGCGTCGGCGATCACCTGGTACTTGCTCCCATCCCGTAGAAGCGTTCCGAGATCGCCCACAGGGTGTCACCGGAGACCACTGTGTACGTCCGCGCGGCGGGCGGCGGCGGAGGGGGCGGAGGTGCGGGCGCAGCCTCCGGCACGGGAGCGGGTGCCGGCGCTTCTTCTGCCGCCGGAGCGACTTCGGGCGCCTCTGCCTCTGGCGCGGGCGGAGGCGGATCGGCGGTTTCCGTCTTCGACGACCAGGCCGCCTCGCCCTTGGCGTACAGCACCACGTTGCGGTCGTCCTGCAGAACGAGCTTGACGTCCTTGGCGCCCTTGGTGTCGGTGTGCCAGATCGGCTTGTCCGGGGTGTAGAGCACGACGTTGCCGTCCTCTTGCACCTCAAGGCGTTCGGCGTTCTCGCCGTTGGTGTCCGTCGCCCACACGGCCTGGCCGCGCGCTGCCAGCACCAGGTTGCCGTCGTCCTGCAACGTCAACGTGTATGCGCCGTTGCTGGATGTCAGCGAGCCGCCCTTTTCGAGCTTCTGTCCTCCGGTAAGTGTGTCTCCCATGCGGCCGACACTACTGATCCAGCGCGCCTGTGTATGCCGTTCCGCTCGTCGCAATTCAAACGTTCGGCTAACGGTGGGTGACCCAAATGCGTTCAGGCCCAAGAGACTCCGGCGCTGAGTTACGGAATGGTCAGCTCCTGGCCGGGATGGATCAGGTCAGGGTTGGCGATGCCGCTGGCGTCGGCGATCACCTGATACTTGCTCCCATCACCGTAGAAGCGCTCCGAGATCGCCCACAGCGTGTCGCCGGAGACCACTGTGTACGTCCGCGCAGCGAGCGGCGGCGGAGGGGGCGGCGGCGGCGCGGGTGCCGGTTCGGGCTCCGGCGCGGGGGCGGGTTCCTCGGCCGCGGCGGGAACCACCTCGGGCGCCTCCTCAGCCGGGGGTGCCGGAGGCGCCTCATCGGTCTGCGTATTTGACGCCCATGCCGGTCCGTCGAACCCGTACAGCACGAGGTTGCGGTCGTCCTGCAGCAGCAGCCGAACGTCCTTGGCGCCCTTGGTATCGGTGTGCCAGATCGGCTTGTCCGCCGCATATAGCACGCAGTTGCCATCCTCTTGCACCTCGAGGCGTTCGGCGTTCTCGCCGTTTGTGTCCGTCGCCCACACGGCCTGGCCGGCCGCTGAGAGCACCAGGTTGCCGTCCTCCTGCAACGTCAACGTGTACGCCCCATTGCGTGATGTCAGCGATTGCCCGCGTTCGAGCTTGTCGCCGTTCATCAGCCTGTCGCTCATGTCGTGGGCCCTTCCCATGATCCCGGCTGAGCTTACTGACCATGGCTGTGGCCTAGGGCATTTCGAGTCATTACCAGTCAGGAATCGAACCCGAGCCCCAAGGCATCGAGCGTGCGCAGCAGGATGTTGCGTTGGCCGGCCGAATGGTCGGCCCGATCCAGCGACCACCGCGTCGCCTGGATACCGATGCTGGCCAGCGGCTCTGGCGGAAACGGCAACGGCCGGCGACGGACCATCTCCAATTCGGTGCGTGCCGTGGGCTCGCCATCAAGGAGATCGAGGCACACGTCGGCGGCGAACCGCGCCGCACCGACACCGAGTCCGGTGAACCCGTTGACGTAGGCCACCCGGCCATCACGTGCCAGTCCCCAGTGCGCACAGAACCGGGTGTTGGTGTCGATGGCGCCCGCCCAGCGGTGGGTGAACCGGACATCGTCAAGCGCAGGGAAGGTGATGAAGAAGTGGGCGGCCAGCCGCCGGTAGGTAGCCGCCCGGTCCTCGCAGCGGTCGTCGACCTTGCGTCCGAAGTGGTAGACGGCGTCGTAGCCGCCCCACACGATCCGGTTGTCCATGGTCAAGCGGTAGTAATGAAATTGGTTGGCGCAGTCGCCGATTCCCTGCCTGCGCCGCCATCCGATGCGGTCGAGCTGCGCGTCGGTAAGGGACTCGGTGGCCAGCACGTAGTCGTACACCGGGACGGTGTGCAGCCGGTTGCGCCGTAGCAGGCTCGGAAAGACATTCGTCGCCAGCACGACCTTGCGGCAGGTGATCATCGCCGCACCGGTTTTGATTCGCAGCGCGGCGACGACGGAGTCCAGGCGCTGCGCGTTGGTGTGCTCGTAGATCTGCACACCGGTGTCCTGACAGGCGCGGGCCAGCTCGAGAGCCAGCTTGGCCGGATGCACGATCGCAGTCGTGTCGGGGTTGTACAGGCCCGCGAGGTAGGTCGGGGAATGAACCTCGTCGCGGACGTCACTGAGGCCGAGCCATTGCCCCTGGCCCTGGTTGGCTGCCTCGGCGAGCCAGTCGGCTTGATGTGGCTCGGTGGCCACCGACAGCATGCCGGTGCGATGCCATTCGGCGTCGAGCCCGAGCGACTCGATGTCGGCCTGCATGCCATCGAGGTTCTCCTTGCCCATCGCCTCCAGGGTGTCAATCTCGTTGGGCCAGCGTGCCTTTCCATTCTCCAGGCCGTGTGTCAGGCTGGCGTCGACGAAGCCGCCGTTGCGTCCCGACGCGGCCCAGCCGATCCGATTGGCCTCAATGAGCACGATACGGCGATCTGGATTTCGCTGGGCGGCATGCAATGCGGCCCACAGCCCGGTGTAGCCCCCGCCGACCACCAGAAGGTCGCAGGAGATCGATCCGGTTGCCTGCGGGTACTCGGGCCTGGGGATGTCGAGCCACATCGAGCCGAAGGTGCTTGCTGCAAGGGAACGTTCGACCAGGGCGGGATCGACGTGGGCATCAAACACCGTCTCCACATCGCGGACATTACGGGGTAGCCGCGCATCGTGGCGTAAATCGGTTGAGGCCGCGAAGATGGAAGCTGTGTTGCTCCTGATCTCCGGTGCCAGCGGGGCAGGCAAGACGTCGGTGCGGGAGGCGATCGCCTGCGAGCTGGCTCCCGATGTTGAGGCCGTCGAGCTGCGCCACGTCGACACTGTCCCTGCTGTACCGGACATAGCGTGGCGACAGCGCATGGCCGAGCGGGCGGTCACGCACTCCTGCGTGCTCGAAGCGCAGGGCAGGCACTTACTGCTCGCGGGCGACCCGGTCGCGCCCGGCGAGGTGTTGGCCGCGCCGTCCGCCACGTTGGTCGACATCGCGGTCTGCCTGCTCGACGTTTCCGAGGACTCCCAGCGCGAGCGGTTACGTCGGCGCGGAGAACCAGACGAGCTTCTCCCCCACCATGCCGCGTTCGCGGATTGGCTGCGCCGTCACGCCGAGGACCCCGCCCACATGCCTCAGGTCCTTACGACGGGCGGATGGGACGGAATGCGGTGGTCGAGACTGACCACGTTGCGGTGGCAAATCACCGTCATCGACGGTTCCGCCCTGACGATCGCAGATACGGGCCGCGCTGCGCTGCAATGGATTCGCGATGCGCTCAGCGGGCGGGCGCCGGTGTTCCCCCGTCGACATTGACGCGACGTTCGGCGGGCGCCCAGCCGGGCGGGCCGAGGATGTATCCCAGCTTGTCCCGCCAGCGCCCCGCACCGCGCACGTCGCGGGCGATCGCCATGTACTCATGGGTCTGCAGTTTCCAGATGTTGAACGTGTCCACCTGTTTGGTGAGGCCGTAGTGCGGTCGCGTGGTCTCCGCCTGGAAACTGCCGAAAAGTCTGTCCCACACGATCAGAATTCCGCCGTAGTTCTTGTCGAGGTACTGCTGGTCCATGCCGTGGTGCACCCGGTGGTGCGAGGCGGTATTGAAAATGAATTCGATTGGCCGCCAGAGCTTTCCGATGCGCTCGGTGTGGATCCAGAACTGGTAGATCAGATTGATCGAGAAACTCGCGAACACGATCCACGGCGGAATACCGAAGAGCGGCAACAGCGCACGAAGGAATACGTCGCCGCTGATGTTCCACTTCTGCCGCAACGCGGTGGCGAAGTTGAAGTACTGGCTCGAGTGGTGGGCCTGATGAGTGGCCCAGAAGATCCGCACCCGATGGGCCATCCGGTGATACCAGTAATAGAGCAGGTCCACACCAAGGATGGCGATCACCCACGTGTACCACGCCGTCGCGGGCAGGTGCCACGGAGCGACGTAGACGTACAACGCGGCATAGCCCAAGAGGGCAATACCGTTGAGCACCCCGCTGGTCCCGACCGACACCAGGCCCATCCAGATACTGGCCCACGCGTCGGGCCGCAGGTAGGCGCCGGCGGGCGCCTGCTCGGCCTCGGTGTGCGCCAGTTTGCGGGCCGCCGCCCACTCGATGATCAGCAGCAGCAGAAAGAACGGGACGGCGAACGTCACCGGATCGTGCATCAGCGGCGGCAGCACGTCTGAGAATGCGCGAGCCCAGTCCACGGTGACACCTCCGCCGGCGATTTTAGCTGGGCTGCCCCTACCGGAAGTTCAGCACCTGACTGCCCCACGTGGCACGAATGTGCAGATCGATATCGTTCACGACCGCGTCCCGCCTGTCGATGATCAGGCAGGCGCGGTCGGATTCGTGGTAGGCGGGCCAATCCGGTTCGCCGGGCAGGCCGTTGGGCTTGCCCTCGACGGCGAAGTTCACCCAGCGCGCGCGCATCCGCGCCGATACCGCAGCACCGGTCTTCAACCCGCCCAGTTTGAACGTGAAGTCCTTGGGTCCTGCGATCAAATTGCCCCAAACGTAGGGCAATTCGGTTGCGTGGGTGGCGCCGATTCCCATCGCCTTGAGCATTAGCGTGGACCAGTCGAATCGGTACAGGTAGACCGGCGCAACAGCGCTGTGACCCTCGGCCAGCCAGACCGACGGCATGCGGAAGCCGATGTCGCGCGCGACACCCATTCCCCGAGTCTTGGTGCGCCGGCTGCGATAGACGGCACCGATCTGGTCCTCCGTCGGCAGCTGCACGTCGGGTTGTTCGGCGGCCATCTCGGCGAACATCCGCCGGATCTCGTGCGGCGTGATCGGCAGAAGCGGCGACTTCATCCACTTGAACAGCGCCGCCTCGTGCTTGTTGGTGCCGATGATCAACGGCACAGGATGCGAGCGGCCCTCACGTGCCAGCTTGACGGGATAGTCCGGCACGAGGTCGCCGTCGACGATCGGCGCAAACGCCAGCAGGCCAGGACTGCGCAACGGCACGTCGTTGAACAGCGCTCGCGACGCCGCCACGATCGCATCGGCGGGCACATGGGACAACCGGTCAACGTCGTCGGGCCCAAGGCCAAGTGCGTCGACGAACTCTTCGGCGACCCGCCGGCCCCTTGCGGTGTCGTACACCGACGTGGCGGGCGAGCTCTGCGCGATCGCGGCGCTGAACAGTCCGGCGGCGACCGGAGTGGTCAGCAGGGTGGTGACGATGCCTGCGCCTGCCGATTCGCCGAAAAGCGTCACCCGATTCGGATCGCCGCCGAATGCGGCGATGTTGTCGCGCACCCATTGCAGAGCCAGGATCACGTCGCGCAGTCCGGGATTGGAGTCAAATCGCCGCGTCGGGGTGGAAAACGAGGACAAGTCGAGGAATCCGAAGGCTCCGAAGCGATAGTTGACGGTCACGACCACAACGTCGCCGCCTGCGCTCAACACTGCGCCGTCGTAGAGCGGTTGGCTCGCCGAGCCGAAGATGTACGCGCCACCGTGAATCCACACCATCACCGGTTTCCGGTCGCCTGCGGCAGTGCCCGAGGGTGCCCAGACATTGAGGCTCAGGCAGTCGTCGCCTTGCGGCGCACCGAGGTCGATGGGTATCCGCGGCTCCACCGGCTGCGGGCAGACCGGACTGTAGGAGGTCGCATCGGCGACCTCACTCCATGGCCTGGGAGGTTCGGGCGCGCGCCACCGCCGGTCGCCAGTGGGAGCGGCG
>JAVRPX010000391.1:0-3253 GCA_032161985.1 Mycobacterium sp. | reverse complement strand
TCCGTGAACTCCCACAGCTCGTTGCCGTAGCTGCGGTACCACTGGCCGGCGGCGTCGCGGCACTCGTACTGGAAACGCACCGCCATCCGGTTCTCCCGGAACCCCCACAGGCTCTTGCGCAGGACATAGTCGAGTTCGCGCTCCCACTTGCGGGTGAGAAACGCGACGATCGCCTCGCGCCCTACGACGTGCTCGCCGCGGTTACGCCACTGTGAGTCGACGGTGTAGGCCAGGCTGACGCGTTCGGGGTCGCGGGTGTTCCAGGCGTTTTCGGCGGCCTGGACCTTCTGGATCGCGGTCTCGAACGTGAACGGTGGGAACGGTGGACGGCTCTCGGTCATCACGCCATTCTGACGACCGTTTAATGTGGCTGCCATGGACTTCGCGTTGTCGGAAAAGGGTCAGGACTACCACAAGCGACTCACCGATTTCATGACGGAATTCGTGTTCCCCGCCGAGAAGGACTACGACGCGTACCGGCACGAGAAGGGGCCCGACGACCACACCGTTCCGCCGATCATCGAAGACCTCAAGAAGCTGGCCAAGGAACGCGGGCTGTGGAACCTGTTCCTGCCGTCCGAGTCGGGCCTGACCAACTTGGAGTACGCGCCGCTGGCCGAGCTGACCGGCTGGAGCATGGAGATCGCCCCTGAGGCGACGAACTGCGCGGCGCCTGACACCGGGAACATGGAGACGCTGCATCTGTTCGCCAATGAAGAGCAGAGCAAGCAGTGGCTCGAGCCCCTGCTGAACGGTGAGATTCGCAGCGCGTTCGCCATGACCGAGCCTGCGGTGGCCTCCAGCGACGCCCGCAACATCCAGACCACGATGCTGCGCGACGGCGGCGACTACGTCATCAATGGCCGCAAGTGGTGGATCTCGGGTGCGGCGGACCCCCGCTGCAAGCTCCTTATCGTGATGGGCCGCACCAACCCCGACGCCGCCAGTCACCAGCAACAGTCGATGATCCTGGTCCCTGTCGACACGCCCGGTGTGTCGATCGAGCGATCGTTGCCGGTGTTCGGATGGCAAGACCAGCACGGCCACTGCGAGGTCAACTTCGACAACGTGCGGGTGCCGGTTGGGAATCTGCTCGACGAGGAGGGTAGCGGCTTCGCGATCGCGCAGGCGCGTCTGGGCCCCGGCCGCATCCACCACTGCATGCGGGCGATCGGCGTGGCCGAGCGGGCGATGGCGTTGATGATCGACCGGGTGCAGAACCGCATCGCGTTCGGCAAGCCGCTGGCCGAGCAGGGCGTTGTGCAGCAGCAGATCGCCTTGTCCCGCAATGAGATCGACCAGAGCCGTCTGCTGTGTCACAAGGCGGCATGGACGATCGACCAGCACGGCAACCAGAGCAAAGAAGCGCGACAGCTGGTTTCGATGATCAAGGCGGTCGCGCCGCAGATGGCGTGCAACGTCATCGACCGTGCCATCCAGGTGCACGGCGCGGCGGGTATCAGCGACGACACCGTGCTGGCCCGGCTCTATGGCTGGCACCGGGCGATGCGGCTGTTCGACGGTCCCGACGAGGTGCACATGCGCACCATCGCGCGTTCCGAACTCGGTCGCGAGAAGAGCGCGTTCGCCGCGGCGGTGACTGAGGGGATTCGGTAGGTGACGCCCACGCCTGACGCCCTGTCAGGGGCGTGGAACTTCCGCGACATCGCCGAGGAGACGGGCGTTCGTCCTGGCCGGTTCTTCCGGTCCAGCGAGCTGAGCGGGCTCGACGACTCGGGTCGGGCGGCGCTTCTCGGCTTCGGCATCACCGACGTCGCCGACCTACGGTCAGCGCGCGAAGTGGAGCGGCACGGCGCGGGCGCGGTGCCCGCGGGCGTGGCGGTGCACCATCTTCACTTTCACGAGATGACGGCGGTGGATGGTGAGGCGCCGCACGAGACGGCCTTCCAGAAGATGATGACCGAAAATCAGGGGCGCGAGGACCCAGATAGCACAGCGGTCGCGGCCCTGCGGTTCATGACGGAGGAGTATCAGCGCTTCCCGACGCTGGGCGGCGCGCAACGCGCTGTGCGGCAAGTCATTTCGCTGGTTGCCGACGAGCGGCCGGTGATCACCCACTGTTTCGCGGGCAAGGACAGAACCGGTTTCACGGTCGCCACGGTCCTCGATGCCATCGGCGTTGACCGCGACGTCGTGCTCGCCGATTTCCTGCGCAGCAACGAGGCGGTGCCGCGCTTGCGGGAACAGATCCTGAAGTCTGTCCGCGAGCGCACCGAGACGGACGAGGAGCTCACCTTCGCCGAGGCGCGACTGACCGACGCGGTGCTCGGAGTGCAGCCGGAATACCTTGACGCCGCACGCCGCACGATCGACGAGCACTACGGTGGACTGAGCGGCTATCTCGAGGCGGCGGGCGTGACGGCCGACGAGATCGCGAAGGTGCGCGCCGCGCTCCTCGGTTAGCAGAACTGGTTCACACACCGACCAGGTCGGGGTGAAACTTGACGGCCATCCGCCGCATCCCGTCCCGCCAGTCGACCGTGGTGCCCCCGACCAGTTCCCGCATCCGGGTCACGTCGGTGGGGCCGCCGCGCAGCGCCTGCGTGCTCTCCTCGAAGACCGGTTCCCTGCCGACCAGCGAGCCGAGGTAGCCGCACCATTCCTGGAGGCTGACAGTCTGCTCGCCGCACCAGTTGACCGTGGTCGCCGGGACGGACGCCGCGTCGAGCAGCTTCGGCAGGGTCGCGATGAAGTCGTCCTCGTGGATCGGGTTGTAGCGGGCCGGACCACCTGGCGGGACCGGGATCGGCACGCCGGCCAGCAGCATCTCCATGTGGTAGAACGGCCACCCGCCGTTGTCGCCGTACGGCACGTTGAGCCGGGCGATCACGGTGGGTACGCCCAGGGCGCGCGCCATCGTCCGCGCGACGACCTCGCCGGCGATCTTGGAGATGGAGTACGTAGGAAACATCGTTTTGTGGTTGTCCCCAAGCGCGGTGGCCTCGGTTCGCGGCTCGTCGTCCGGCGGGTCGTACACGGCCGCCGAGGAGCAGTGCAGAAAGGCCTTCGCGTCGGCGCAGTGCGCCATCAGAAGACCGACCGACTCCGCGTTGGCCGCGAGGTCCTTGTCCCATCTGCCGCTCTTGGCCACCGCGAGATTGATGACGTAGTCGAAGTCCGAAGGGATCGCGGTGAAGTCCCCGGCGGCCAGATTGACCGTCTCGCACCGCACCCCCGACTCTTCGAGGCCTTCTCGGGCCGCGGCGTCGGTGAACCGGGCGATGCCCCACAC
>JAVRPX010000390.1:0-21429 GCA_032161985.1 Mycobacterium sp. | reverse complement strand
CGCCTCGTAGACGCTGTTGGCGTGGTCCAGCGTCCAGCCGGCGCGGGTGGCCGCCTCGGGCAGCATCGTCTCGCGTGCCGTCATTCCGGCCGGGTCGAAGAAGGCGCCGAGCGCGGCGAGCCCGGCGAGCACCGCGACGTTGATGGCGTCCACGCCGAATGCGAGTGCCATGAGCGGGACGGCAGCCACAGACAATGCCGACAGCACGTCGGAGATCATCGAGACCCGCCTACGGCCGAGGTAGTCGACGGCGGCGCCCGCGATCAGGGTGGCTGCGAGCAACGGCAATGTGCCGGCCATCGCGACGATCGAGGCGTCCAGCGCTGAGCCGTTGCGCTGCAACACAAGCCAGGGAAACGCGACGATCGAGATGCCGTTGCCTGCGCCTGCCATCAGCGCGGCGAACAGGATCAAGAACAGGGGGCCCCGCTTGGTGTTGTTCATGGGGTATCCCGGCCGAATCTAACAGCGGCCGGGGTCGCTCGGCACGCGAATCTGCCGCGCATGCACAGTGGTCATGTGAAGCTGGCCCATCCGCGTACCGGGGTGATGTTCGATTCCCCCGTGCCTCCCGGCGCCGGCTGGCCGGGCGATCCGGCCACGTCGCGCACCGTGGTGGCAGAGACGCCGGCGCACGTCGCGTCGATGGCAGCCGCGGTCGGGACTGTCGAGGAGCTGGATGCGGAGGTGTCGGTGTGCCGAGCGTGCCCGCGGCTGGTCAAGTGGCGCGAAGAGGTCGCCGTCGTCAAGCGCAAGTCCTACGCCGACCAGCCGTACTGGGGTCGACCGATTCAGGGGTGGGGGTCGGCGCGCCCGAGGGTGGTGATCGTCGGTTTGGCGCCCGCCGCGCACGGCGGCAACCGCACCGGCCGCGTGTTCACCGGCGACCGGTCCGGTGACTTTCTGTTCGCGGCGCTGCATCGCGCAGGGCTGGCCAATCAAGCGGCGTGTGTCGACGCCGCGGATGGGTTGGCGCTCAACGACACTCGAGTGGTCGCCGCCGTGCGCTGCGCGCCGCCGGGCAATGCGCCGACACCGGCCGAACGCGCGACGTGCGCACCGTGGCTGGACGCCGAGTGGCGGCTGGTTGGCTCCGAGGTACGCGTGATCGTCGCGCTCGGGGCGTTCGCGTGGCGCGCGGCGCTGCAGATGCTCGGCGACGTCGCATCGCCTGCGCCGAAGTTCGGCCACGGTACGATGGCGACAGTTGGTGACGTGACGCTGATCGGCTGCTACCACCCGAGTCAGCAGAACACGTTCACCGGCAGGCTGACGCCCGAGATGTTGGACGACGTCTTCTGGCGGGCCCGGGAACGATCGCAGATTTGATTGTGTTGACTAAGTTATGCGTCTTTCTGTTCTAGACCTGGTGCCGGTGCGCACCGACCAGTCCACGTCCGATGCGCTGGCGGCGACGACGCACCTCGCGCAGACGGCCGATCGGCTCGGCTACACCCGCTACTGGCTGGCCGAACACCACAACATGGCAGCCGTCGCGGCCACCAGCCCGCCGGTGCTGATCGCGCATCTGGCCGCGCACACGTCGCAGGTGCGGCTGGGGTCGGGCGGGGTGATGCTGCCGAACCATGCGCCGCTGGCGGTGGCCGAGCAGTTCGCGTTGTTGGAGGCCGCGCACCCTGGCCGCATCGATCTCGGCATCGGCCGCGCACCTGGCTCAGACCCGGTCACGTCGCTGGCGTTGCGGGGAGCGGCAGGCCGCGACGACCGCGACATCGAGGCGTTTCCGGAGTATCTCGATGACGTGGTGGCGCTGATGAGCGCGCGCGGTGTGCGGGTGCCGCTGCCGCGGGATCTGATGCGGGAGAACTACGTCCTCAAGGCCACGCCGGCGGCCGTGACCGAGCCGAAGCTGTGGCTGCTGGGGTCGTCGATGTACTCCGCGCATCTGGCCGCCGCCAAGGGCCTGCCGTACGTGTTCGCTCACCACTTCTCGGGGCAGGGCACCGCCGAGGCGCTCGAGGCGTATCGCTCGGAGTTCCGGCCGAGTGACCTCGCGTCGGAACCGGTGACGTTCTTGACTGTCAACGCGGTGGTGGCCGAAACCCGTGATGAGGCAATGGCTTTGCTGCTGCCGAACCTACAGATGATGGGACGGCTGCGGACCGGTCAGCCGCTCGGTCCGCTAGATCTCGTTGAGGATGCCGAGCAACAGGAACTGAGCCCGCAGGCCCTGCAGGTAGTGGAGTCGGGGCTGCGGCGCGCTGTCGTCGGCACCCCAACCGAGGCCGCCGATCAGGTGCGAGCGCTCGCCGACGAGTTCGATGTCGACGAAGTCATGGTCAACCCGGTCGCATCGGCTCGCCGTGGCACCGATCCTGCGACCGCGCCCACGCGTGACACCACGCTGGAACTGCTCGCGAAGGAGCTGTTCTAGGGCGTCAGCACGACCACTGGGATCGGCCGCGAGGTCCGCTTTTGGTATCCGATATAGCGGTTCTTGTTGCCCCTCATGTTGTTGACGATCTGCCACAACCGCGCGTAATCGGCGTCGTCCGGCAGCACCGGCCGCGCCGTCACACCGAATCGCTTTGGGCCGACGTTGATCTCGACCTTCGGATTGGCCTTCAGGTTGTGATACCAGCCCGGCGCCTTGGGGTCGCCACCCTTCGACGCGACAACCAGGTAGTCATCACCGTCACGGGCGTAGCTGAGTGAGTTGGCGCGCTTTTGACCGGTTTTTGCGCCGGTGGTGTGGAGGATCAGTTGAGACGGGCCGCCCGGGATCGTGTGCCCGATCCGGCCGTCGGTGCCCTTGTAGATCTTGTCGTGCAGCATCAGCAGCGGGGCGCCGACCCGTTGCTCGAGCCATCGGGAGATGTCCATGGCGTTCAGTCTTGTTGAGCCGAGTCGAGTTGCGCCAGTGCCTCCCGCAGCAGCAGGCCGGATTCTTCGCGATCGGGATCCCGCCGCAGCAGCATGCCCTTGGCGAACGACAGCTTGTCGCCGTTCTGCCGCGGCAGAACGTGCAGGTGGATGTGGGATACGGACTGGAAGGCGGCCTTGCCGTCGTTGATGACGACGTTGTTGCCGTCGGCGTGCAGCCCGGACTGGCGCGCGGCCCTGGCAATGCGCTGACCGATGCGCACCAGGTCGGTGACCGTGTCAGGCGGTGTGTCGGTCAGGTCGACGGTGTGGCGCTTGGGAATGACCAGGGTATGGCCGCGCGTGAACGGGCGGATATCGAGGATGGCCAGGTAGTCGTCGTCCTCGTAGATCTGGATCGCTGGGGCCTCACCGGCGACGATGGCGCAGAAGACGCAGGACATTCCGCCACGTTAGCGGCTCAGCTGCCGGCGTTTTCCTTCGCCCACTCGGCCATGCGGCGGTCGCGTTCCTCGGGGGAGACGTCCTCGACGCGGGTCATCACGGTCCAGCGGTGACCGAACGGGTCGAGGATCGACGCGAACCGGTCGCCGGTGACGAACGTCTGGGCGGGTTCGCGGATGGTGGCGCCGGCCTGCTCTGCCTTCGCAACCACCGCGTCGATGTCCTCGCAGTACAACGCGACGGAGTGGGTGGCGGCGGCGTTCGGGTCCGGCGCGGCGATTTGATACGCCTCGGCGGGGTCGCCTAGTTGCAGGCGCCCATTGCCGAAGTCGAGGTCGGCGTGCGCCACCGTGCCGTCCGGGCCGTCCATACGGTCGACGAGCTTGGCGCCGAACACCGACACGTAGAAATCGATCGCGGCCGAGGCACCGTCGATGCACAGGAACGGGGTCAGGCTGGTGTAGCCCTCCGGGATTGGTTTGACGCTCACGTCCGCCAGTTTCGTAGGCTGCGGTCGATGGGCGCTTGGAAAAACGCGACACGTAGCCACCGTTACGCTGACCCGCATGCACGACGACCCAGAACTTGACGACGAACTCGCGGATGAGCTCGTAGAGGACGACGCGGCAATAACGGACGAAAACGCACATATGCTGTCGATCCGCCGCGCGGATGGCGAAGAGGTCGTGACCATCTTCTCGCCGAGCGAAGAGTGGAGTGTTTACCTAGAGCCGGGCGGCGGGATACAGAACGCGTTCGTGGGCACCCCTAGCGACCCAACTGTCTGGGTCAATGCGATTGATCAACAGGTGGTGCGCGACGAAGACGGAACGTACGTCATCCGCATCAACTAGCGCTGACTAGCGCTGACTAGCCTGACTTGCATGGGCGCTTGGAAAAACGCGACGCAAGCCGCCCCCACGCGCGGCGTGGTCGGCCGGTCCGGCAGCACGTCAATGTTCGACCTCGATCGATGGGCGCCGTCAGACGCGGCCGCGCGCTTCGTCGAACACTTCTGGTCGGTCAGCTGGGACCTGCGCGAACACGGCCCGTTCGACAGCACCGTCATCACTTTCCCGTCGTTGCACATCACCCACGAATGGGGCGATGACAGCCCGCGCCACGGCTTCCCGCTGCCGAACACACTGGTGCATGGCGTCGTCGAGCGGGTGTTTCACACGACGATCAGTGAGCGGGGCCGGGTCGTCGGTGCGCGGTTCCGTCCCGGTGGGTTCGCCGCACGGTTCGGCCGCGACGCCGCCGCCCAGACCGGTCACGTGCAGCCGGTTGACGACGAGTTATTCGGCGGGCCAATCAATCTCGACGACGACGTCGATGCCGCGTCCACCCGTCTGGACGAGCTCATCGGCGCGCATTCCGGCGAGCGTGATCCGACCTATGTGTCCCTGACGGCACTGGTCGACCGGATCCGCGACGACGATCGGCTGCACCGGGTGGAGCAGGTGATGGCGCATTCGCCGTGGAGCGCACGAACCACGCAGCGCGTGTTCCGCCGCTATGTCGGCGTGCCGGTCAAGTGGGTGCTGTGCCGCTATCGGTTGCAGCAGGCCGCCCTGGAGATCGAGAGCCACCCGGGCGTCGATCACGCCGACCTCGCAGCTCGCCTCGGTTGGTACGACCAGGCCCATTTCATCAACGACTTCCGCACAATGCTTGGCAGTACTCCTGGCGAGTATGCCGCCGCGCACGGACGTTAGGAATCGACGTGGATAGTCGTGAGCTTGCCTTCGCAGGAGCCGCGCAGCAGGCGCGGATGCTTGCCGACGGCACCATCACCGCGCCCGAGTTGCTGGAGCTGTACCTCGATCGCATCGCGCGAGTGGACCGCGAGCTGCGCTCATTCCGCGTTGTTCTCGCCGACTCCGCCCGTCAAGAGGCCGGTGTCGCGCAAGACCGGTTGAACGCGGGCGAACGCCTGCCCCTGCTGGGCGTGCCCATCGCGATCAAGGACGATGTCGATGTCGCGGGCGAGGTGACGACATACGGCACAGCCGCGCATGGCCCGGCACGTACGGAAGACGCCGAGGTCGTGCGACGGCTGCGCGAGGCGGGTGCGGTCATCGTCGGCAAGACCGCAGTGCCTGAGATGATGATCTGGTCGTTCACCGAGACCATCACCTTCGGTGCGACACGTAATCCGTGGAACACCGACTACACCCCGGGTGGCAGCAGCGGTGGCAGCGGCGCTGCGGTCGCTGCAGGTCTGGCGGCGATGGCACTGGGTTCCGATGGCATGGGTTCGATCCGGATCCCGTCGACGTGGTGCGGGTTGTTCGGGATCAAGCCGCAACGGGATCGGGTCCCGCTTGCGCCGCACGACGACGCGTGGAACGGGTTGAGTGTGAACGGCCCGATGGCCCGGTCGGTGGAAGATGCCGCACTGTTTCTGGACGTAACGGCCCCTGGCAATGATTTCGTGGCCGCGGCCAACCGGCCGCCGGGGCAGCTACGGATTGCGTTGAGCACCAAGGCCCCTCCGGGTTTGATCGTGCGAGTCGGTCGGGCGCAGCGGGCGGCGGTCGAAGAGGCCGGGGCATTGCTGCGTGAACTCGGCCACAAGGTGATCGAGCGTGACCCGGACTATCCGCCCTCGGGGGTGTACGGGCAAGCCTTGCCGCGCTACTTCCGTGGCGTTTACGACGACGTGAAGACGCTGCCACACCCCGAGCGCTTGGAAGCGCGGACACGGACGTACGCGAGGATCGGCGGACTGATCTCGGACAAGCGGATGTCGCTGATCAGGGGAGCGGAAAGCATAGCGGCCGAACGCATCCAGTCGATTTTCGATGACGTCGACGTGGTGATCACGCCCGGCACGGCGTTGGGCCCGTCGCGCATCGGGGCCTACCAAAGGCGAGGGGCGATCTCGACACTTGCGTTGGTGGCCGCCCGTGTGCCGTACCAGGCGATGTTCAACGTGACGGGCCAGCCGGCGGCGGTAGTGCCGTGGGACTTGGACGGCCACGGTGTGCCGACGTCAATCCAGTTGGTGGGCAAGCCGTTCGACGAAGCGACGTTGCTGTCGCTGGCAGCGCAGATCGAAGTTGCACGACCGTGGGCACAGCGCCACCCGCCGGCTTCCTAACGGTCCTAACGACCGCGAGCGTGCGTGTCTGCACGCGACACGCCGCGAATTTGTGACAGTTTGTGCACGCTCGCGGCCTACGGCATCGCCTCGGCCATCGCCATGTGGCCCTCAAAGCCAAGCTCGTTGGCCATGGTTCGGTAGCTGTCCCGAAGGGCGCGGTACGCCGCGTCATCGCCTTGTGCTCGCGCCACCAGTGTCTGCGCGCGCAGCAGCCAGATGTTGCGGATAGCGAATGCTTGCTCGAGCTGTGCTGTTGCCAATCTTTCGACGGCAATCTGCGCGTCGTGGAAGTCTCCAGGGCCGCCTCGTTTCAGCAGCGCTTCGACAAAGACATTGGTGCCGTAGCCTGTCCACAACCCGTCACCGGCGCGGAAGAATTCAGTGACAGCGGGCCGTGACAGCGAGATCGCCCCGGCGAAATCGCCGACCCTGAGTTTCTCCTGCGCTAGGTCGATGTCGATAAGTGGGACGACGGCCTCGTTGTAACGCTTCTCGAGAGCCATCGTGCGAACCTGGTCGAGCAACTGAAGACCTCTCGCACGTGAACTTCCTCCCATGCGAACGAGAAGGATGCCCAGATACTGGATGCCCTGCCCCACTACGACGTTCCCGCCCGACTGCTCTGCGATAGTCAGCGCTTCCTCGGCTTCGCGTAGAACAGCAACCGTCGGAGCCACCACCGCGTTTGCGGCCGCGGCGATGTAGGTGAAGTACAGTGCGGCAGAGCGGGTTGTCGGTTCTGCAGCCCGGCCCATTGAGACTGCTCGTTCGAAATCGTCCCTCCAGCCCGTGATTCCGAGGCAGCACCGTGCCATGCCCCGCAAGGCGACGATCAGGGTAAGCGGCGAGCCCGTCATCATCTTCCCTTTGGTTGAGTCGCCGCCTGCGAGCTCGATACCGCGTTCCGCCAGACGTAGCACCTCGGACATTTCGCCGGTCTGCTGCTTGACCGACAACGTGGTGCTTATCAGGGCGAGCGTCAACGTCGGATCGCCGATGGACTCGAGCAGCCGAACAAGCTCCGTGCCTGTCTGCGATGCCTCGGTGAGGCGAGAGTTGAAAAACAGATCCAACACGTGCCCGGTCATAGCTATCGCCAATGACCGCTGATCGCCGGCGGCGATACACAGGTCGCGCAACTCCTCGAAGCCGGTCTCGGCACCGCTGCCGGCAACGCGAGTCGCCGTGACGCACAACAAAGTATGTGGGGCGATGCGCATCGCGAGGCGATCCGGATCGGCCTCGGGCAGCAGGTCGGCAACCTGTCGTGCCCGGCGCCAGCTGGTCATAGCAGCGGCGTCGTCGCGCAGGTTCGACCATGTCCCGGCCCGCATGTGCCACTCGTACGCCGCATGCAGGTCACCTGCCGCCTCCAGATGTTCTGCGATCAATGCCGCGTTTTCATCGGCTGAGCCGCGTTCTTCGATCACGGTGGCCAGGCGTCGGTGCAGTTGCGTGCGATCGGACTTGAGCTGTGATTCATAGGCGACCGCGCGGACCAGCGGATGGCGGAAGGCGTACTCGGTGCGTGGCGAGAACATCGTCTGGTCGACAAGTTCGGCAGCCAGAAGCGGAGCCACGTTGGGTTCACCGACAATTGTGGCCAGCAGATCGGCGCTGAATCGGGACCCGATGACCGAGGCGGCATTCAACGTTCGTTTGGCGGCAAGATCAAGACGGTCGATGCGGGCGCCGATGGTGGCGTGCAGCGTGGCCGGGACATCGGCGTCATCGACCTCGCCGCGTAGGGAGTAGGCGCCGGACTGTCCCTGAAGTACTCCGCGCTCGGCCAGATCACGCACGATCTCTTCGGCGAAAAACGGGTTGCCCCCTGCGCGTTCGGCCACCCTCGTGGCCAGATCATCGAGCTGCGGATCCGTGCCGACCAATTCGGTCGCCAGCGTTGCGGCCTGCGCGGCGTTCAGTGGCCGCAACGCGATCGTCTGCGCTCCTGGCATGCGGCTCAGCGGGCCTCGGTACTCGGGCCGATAGGTGATCAATGTCAAAGCCGGGATCTGGGGCACCACAGAAAGGAAGTCGGCGAGCATCGATTCGCTGGCTTCGTCAATCCAGTGCGCATCCTCGATGATGTACACCGCGGCCTCCGGGCGGGCCAGCGATGCGGAGGTGATCAGCGCCGTGAGCCTGCGCCGACGGGCGTCCGGGGCGACATCGGGTAGCGGGGTAGAAGCGTCGCGGATACCCAACAGATCGTCGAGGAGAATGAGGTCATCGGGGTTGGTATCGGGGAACTGCTCACGCACGCGATTCCGGCCCGCGCCGGCGTCGAGATCGCTGATTCCCAGTCCATCGCGCAACAACCGGGCCACCGCGTGAAACGGGACGTTGTGGATGTGCGACTCGCAGTAGGTGGTGATCACCTGCAGCCCGCGGCCGGCGGCGATCACGGCCGATTCACGGAGTAATCGGCTCTTGCCGATGCCCGGTGGCCCGACAACGGTGACGACACAGCCGGCGCCGCCGATGGCCTCATCGAGGATTGCGGTGATTGTGTTGAGTTCCCAGCTGCGTCCAACAAGTGCGGATTCGGTGCGGTGAGTCGGCCGGTGTTCGCCGATCCCCAGCAGCCGCCTCGCGCTAACCGGCGCGTCGACGTTCTTGATGTGTACTTGTTCGGACTCTCCAAGCACAACATTGTTCTCGACCAACCGCGCCGTTGATTCGCTGAGCATTACTCCGCCCGGCGGCGCGACTGACTCCATCCGTTGGGCCATTCCGACCTGCTCGCCGATGGTCGTGTAACTCGCAGTGCCGGAGCCGATCTCGCCCGCGATCACCTGACCCGAGTTCAATCCGATTCTCAACTTCAGCGTGCTTCCGACCGCGCTCTGAATGTTCAAAGCCGCACTGCAGGCGCGGAAGGCATGGTCCTCCAAGGTGATTGGTGCGCCGAATACCGCCATGATGCCGTCGCCGGTGAATTGGCTCAGCGTCCCCCCGTAGTGCTTCACTACCTCTGTCGAGCGATCCAACAGCTCGGCCATGAGCTCGCGCAGCCGCTCGGGGCCTTCCGCTGCGGCGATTTCCATCGACCGGACGACATCGGCGAAGAGCACCGTGACTTGCTTGTACTCGGCAGGGGAGCGGTGCGCTTCGATCGGTGTGCCGCATTCGTAACAGAATTTGGCGTTATCAGGGAGCGCGGTGGCACAAGTTGGGCACTTCGTCATGGCATCGCCTCGGCCCAGGCCATGTGGCCCTCGAAGCCAAGCTCGTTGGCCCTCTTTCGATATCGGTTGCGCAACTCTTTATAGCCGGTGTCATCGCCCTGTGCGCGGGCCAGCAGCACTCGAACTCGCAGCAACATGACTTCGTTCAGCACGAACCCAGGAGTGGTTGGCGCCGACGACATTCGGTCCACTACCGCGTGGGCCGTGGCAAGATCCGAACCACTACCGCGTTGCAAGAGCGCATCTACCAGTACACTGGCTGTCAACGGCGTCCAAATCGCGCTGCCCGTTTTGAACAGTTCGTCGAGAATACTGCTCGACAGCTCGATGGCGCGGTCAAGGTCGCCCGATCGCAACTTCTCCCTTGCGAAATGGATGTTGGCTATTGCTAGGGGCGGCAGGGCGAATCGTTCGCTGATGGCCCTTTGCCGGGTCTTCTCGAGTAAGTCGAGACCAGTCTGATGGTCTGCGCCGTCAGTGTGGAGAAGAATGACTCCTCGCGCGGTTTGTGCGAGGTCAAGCGCGAGGTCGTCGCCGGATTGCTCGGCGACTGCCAGCGCTTCCGCCGAGTGACGCAACACCACGTCGTTGCTGACGAGCACGCCGTAGGGGATAGCGAACAAGTACGTGTACCAAACGGTTCCGGACAGCGTCGTAGCGTCCATGCCACGAGACCACGCGATCGCTTGTTGGACGTCTGCGCGCCAGCCTGGCATGCCCAGGCACCACCGAGCGTTGGCGCGTGCAGCGAATGCGCTCGCGAGTGGCGAGCCGACGAGCAAGTTGCCTTTGGTCAGATCACCGTCGGCCAGCTCGATGACGCGGTCTGCCAGTCGCAACATCTCAGCCATCTCGGCGGTCTCATTTTTGGCGACGATGGCGGCGAAAGACAATGCGACAGTCAATATTGGGTCGCCGATGTCGTCGAGCAGGCGCACGAGCTCGGTGCCGAGGTCGGCCGCTTCCCGATAGTGCGCGTTCATGTTTTTGGCGATCACAAGGCCCGTCATGCCGATGGCTAGCGATCGCTGGTCTCGCGTGGCCGTGCATAACTCGCTCAGCTCGTTGAATCCCGGATCGCTGCTCATGCCGCCCACCCGCCAGGCGGTTCCCGCCAACAGGGTTCTCGGTCCGATCCGCATCTGCGCGCGATCGGGATCGTCATCGGGCAGCCGGTCGGCCACCTGTCGTGCTCGCTGCCAACTTGTCTGAGCGGCATCGATGTCCCGATTCGTCAGCCAAGATCCCGCGCGCATATGAAAATCGAATGCGGCGCGTAGGTCGCCGGCGGCCTCCAGATGTTCCGCGATCAGCGCGGCGTTCTCGTCGGCAGCACCACGGGACTGGATCGTCTCGGCCAGGCGTCGATGCAATTGCGCGCGGTCGGATTTCAGCTGTGACTCGTAGGCGACCGTGCGGATCAGGGGGTGGCGAAACCCGTACTCGGCGCGCGGAGTGAACCTGACCTGCTCGACGAGCTGTGCCTCGATCAGCAACTCCACGTCGACAGGGGGGACGAGGCCGCTGAGCAAGTCGGTGTCGAAACGGGACCCGATGACGGCGGCGGCGTTCAGGGTCTGTTTGGCGACGGAGCTGAGCCGGTCGATGCGGGCGCCGATCGTGGCCTGCAGTGTGGCAGGCACGCTTGCGTCGCCGATGCCGCCGTCGAGCCGATACGCGCCGAAATCGCCGTGTAGCACCCCGCGCTCGGCCAGATCGCGCACCATCTCCTCGAGGAAGAACGGGTTTCCAGCAGCTCGTGCGGACAACTGTGACGCCAAGTCGGCGACAGACGGATTCGAGCCCAGCAGTTCGGTCGTCAGCGTCGACGACTGCATATCACTGAGTGGTCGTAGCGAAACCGCCTGAGAATCGGGCACTCGGCTGAGCGCGCCGTTGTACTCGGGGCGGTTCGTGATCAACATCAACGCGGGAATGTGAGCGATGACCGCGAGGAAGCCCGCGAGCAACGATTCACTGGCCTCGTCAATCCAATGCGCGTCCTCGACGACGTAGACCCCAGGCTGGTCGCGCGCAAGCGATGCCGCGTTGATCAGCGCGGTCAGCCGACGACGCCGCGCGTCGGCGGCCACATCGGGCAACGCCACCGCAGCGTCGCGGATACCAAGCAGATCGTCGAGTAAGACAAGGTCGTCTGGATTCGCGTCCGGGAACTGATCGTGTGCAAGCAAACGCGCTGCGTCGCGGTCGAGTTCGTCGATTCCCATCACCGCCCGCAAGAACCGCGCTATGACGCGAAACGGAACATCGGTGGCATGCGACTCGCAGTATGTGGTGTACACGGGCAGGCCCCGGCCCGCGGCGATCGCGGTGGCTTCCCGGACGAGTCGGCTCTTGCCGATTCCCGGTGATCCCACGATGTTGACGACGCAACCGCCGCCGCCGGTGGTCGCCTCGTCGAGGATTCCCGTCACGGTGCTGAGCTCCCAGGAGCGTCCGATGAGCTTGGACTCTCCTCGGCGATTCGGCTTACGCCCGCTTGCTGACAACAATCGGCGTACGCGCACCGGTTCGTCGGCGCCCTTGATATGGGCCAGCTCAGGTTCGCTGAGGCCGACGGTGTTTTCGACAAGCCGGGCGGTTGATCCGCTGAGCATCACGCCGCCGGGCGGCGCGATCGACTCCATCCGCTGTGCCATGCCGACGTGGTGACCAATTGTTGTGTAACCAGCTGTGCTGGAACCAATTTCGCCCGCGATTACTTGACCGGAGTTCAAGCCGATTCGCAGCTTGAGCGTGGTTCCCACTTCGTTCTGGATGTCCAGCGCGGCGATACATGCGCGGAATGCGTGGTCTTCCAATGTGATTGGAGCGCCGAATACTGCCATGATGCCGTCGCCGGTGAACTGGCTCAGCGTTCCGCCGTAGCGCTTCACTATCGCTGCGGAACGGTCCAGCAGGTCGGCCATGATCTCCCGCAGGCGCTCCGGACCTTCCGTCGACGCGATGTCCATCGACCGCACGACATCGGCGAAGAGCACCGTGACTTGCTTGTACTCGGCAGGCGACTGGGTCGACTCGATCGGCGCGCCGCAGGCATCGCAGAACCGGGCGCCTGCTCTCGGCTCGCCCCCGCATGTCCGGCATGTCATTGCCGCCGTCATCTGTAACCCCCGGGTGTCCTGCTGAACTGAGGATAGGGGTCGAGAACGCCCGCCGGACGGTTATTAACGTGCGGTTATGGCTTCCCGCCAGGCAGCCAGCTTGTCGGCGTAGCGCATGGTCTGGGCGGGGCTGGTCGACGGCAGCCGCCGGCACTGAAGATCCGGTGCGACGCCGACCAATCGGTTGAAGTTCTTCTCGGCCGCGGCACCGTTGAAGAACACGCGCGTGATCTGGGGATGTTGTTCGAACAGTTGGCCGAAGTCGTTGGCCACCATGCTGTCTGGCTCCACCGCCGAGTCCAGGCTCCCGACGCGCCGGCATGACCGCAGTACGTCCCAGACCGCAACACCGTGGGCCGTAAGCGCTGCAATGCGGTCCTCGTACGGCGCCGAAGCATCGAACCCGACCACCTCGCCCATGATCCGCCAGAACGCGTTTCGTGGATTGGCGTAATACTCCTGCTCGCCCAGCGACATCACACTCGGCATGTTGCCGAGAATCAGGGCCTGGACACCGTCGCCAATGATTGGCGGCAGCCCGTGCAGCAGCGGTGTGGTCACGTAAGCAAATGCTGCCCCTTGGTGGCGGTATACGTTGGGCACGTGGCCGAAGACGTCGACATCGAGGGCCTGCTCGACGGGCTCGAAGGGCAGGCGCGCGCCGAACGGGCCGACCTTGTCGCGTGGCTACTGGATCAGGGCTTCACTGTCGACCAGATTCGGGGCGCCGTCTCGCCGATGCTCCTGCCTGCGGGTCGCATCGTCGGCGATGACGGTCGGTATGTGTCCGCCCGCCAGATCTGCGATGAAAAGGGCATCGATCTCGAGCTGCTGCAGGCGATCCAGCGCGCACTCGGCATGCCAAGGGCCGACGATCCCGATGCGGCCATCCTGCTGCGGGCCGACAGTGAAGCTGCGGCCCGCGCAAAGGTCTTCATCAACATGGGCCTGAGCCGCGAGCAGGTGATCGCGGTGACGCGGGTTCTCGGCCATGGTCTCGAGCAGACCGCGGAAGCGATGCGTCAGGTCGTCCTCGAGGCCGTTATCCAACCCGGCGCCACGGAACTACAGCTCGCGCAGGCCTACGAGGGCTTGGTGCAGCAGGTGTCGCCGCTGCTCGGCCCATTGTGTGAGGACGTGTTGCGCGTCCAGCTGCGGCACACACTGGAGACGGAGGCGGTCAGTGTCGCCGAGCGGGCCGCAGGCACGCTTCCCGGAGCGCGCAACATCGCCGTGGCGTTCGCCGACCTCGTCGGGTTCACCCGCCTTGGCGAGGCCGTCCCGCCGGAGGAGTTGGAAACCCTGGCCAGTCGGCTGTCCAACCTCGCTCACGACGTCGTCTCGCCACCGGTGCGGTTCATCAAGACGATTGGCGACGCGGTGATGTTGGTCAGCACGGACGCGGTTGCATTACTGCGGACGGCGCTGGAACTTCTCACAGTCGCGGAGAAATACGCCGACTTTCCCCAACTGCGGATTGGACTCGCATCCGGATGCGCCGTCAGCCGCGCCGGCGACTGGTTCGGCAGCCCGGTGAACCTGGCAAGCCGGGTGACCGGCGTCGCGCGCCCGGGCACGGTGCTGGTCTCCGAATCCGTCCGAGAGGCGATCGGATCCGCAGCCGGGTTTTCGTGGTCCTTCGCGGGCGGGCGCCACCTCAAAGGCGTCAAGAGCGAAGTGAAACTGTTCCGCGCTCGCGTGGCCAACGAGGATTAGGTTGACAGTGTGGCAGACGTCGATATTGAGGCGTTGGGCCTGCTTGACGGCCTCGAAGGGGAGGCGCGCGCGGAACGCACGCAGCTGATCGCTTGGCTCCTCGATCGCGACTTTTCGATCGACCACATCCGTGCGTCCGTCGCGGCACCTCTCATGTTGCCTGCCTACCGGGTGCTCGGCGATACCGGAGAGCTGGTGTCCGCACGTGAGATCTGCGAGTCGACGGGGATCGAACTGCAGCTGCTGCAGCGCTTGCAGCGCGCCATCGGCCTGCCCAGGATCGACGACCCGGATGCCGCCGTGTTGCCACGTGCTGACGCCGAGGCGGTGTCGCGTGCGAAGTTCTTTCTGGATCTCGGCTACGAGCCTGATGACGCGGTTGCCGTCATGCGGGTGCTCGTCGAGACCCTGAGTCACGCCGCCGCGATGATGCGTGAAGCGGCGTTGAAGACGCTGTTACGGCCTGGCGCTTCCGAGGTCGAGCTGGCCCGGGCCTCCGAGGAGCTCGCTGTAAGGGCGGCCCCGATGCTCGGACCGCTGATGGACGACCTGATACGCCTGGAGCTGCGGCATTCCTTCGAGATGGAGGCCGTGAACGCCGCCGAACGGGCGGCCGGCACGCTGCCGGGCGCACGTCCGGTGACCGTCGCGTTTGCAGATCTTGCCGGGTTCACCCGCCTCGGCGAGGCGCTGCCGGCCGAGGAGCTTGAGCGCGTCGCCAGTCGGCTGGCCGAACTCGCCCACGACGTGGCATTCACACCGGTGCGCTTCGTCAAGTCGATCGGCGATGCGGTGATGCTGGTGTCGTTCGACTCCGCGCCGCTGTTGTCAACGATGCTCGACTTGGCCGATGCCGCTGTGGCGAACGACTTGCCGCGCCTTCGGATTGGCCTCGCGTCGGGGTGCGCGGTCACCCGAGCAGGCGACTGGTTCGGCAGTCCCGTCAACCTTGCAAGTCGAGTTGCCAGTGCAGCGCGGCCCGGAACGATGCTCGTCGCGGAGTCCACGCGGGATGCGGTCGCGAATGCAGGGGGTTTCGACTGGTCGCCGGCCGGGACGCGACGTCTCAAGGGTGTGAGCGATGAGGTGAAGCTGTTCCGGGTCACGCGGGGTAGCTCTCCGAGTAGTTGACGGCGGTAGTAGATCTCGTCCGGTTTGCTGAAAACAATTGTCGCCGCCGAAAGCGGGCTTATCCTCGGCCCATGAAGTGCGGTATGACCATAGCCATGGCGACTGTCACCATGTCGGTGATGGCCACGGGGATTGCGGGCGCCGCCGCCGGCGCGCCACAGGCCGGTGACCCGTGCTGGGGCTTTGAGGCCAACAGCGCCCTTTATGATGCGCAAACGGTGACACCACAGGGCGAAGTCCTGATCTGTGTGAAAACCGACCAAGGATCTCAGTGGCAGCACCTTGACGGATTACAACGGCCCGTCGAGACATTTTTCACCAATGGACCGGCGGCAACGTTGAGCGCCAACAACGACATCCTCCCGGCCAATTCCTGGGTCAGCTCCCCGGTGAAGGTCGACTCCGTTTGCACCGCGGTACAAACCCCTGCGGACGGGGGACCGTCCGTGACGCATACCAACAACGTTGGCCAGTACCGCGACTTCCAGCTGATACCCAACCTGGCCACTATGCAGCTGAGCGGCTTCTGCAATTGGCGGAAGGCCTGGCAGCGCGCGCCCGGCTAACTGGACGGTGTAAATCTGAGCAGCCGCAGGCTGTTGCTCACCACGAACACAGAGCTGAAAGCCATTGCCGCGCCAGCGATCATTGGGTTGAGCAGGCCCGCCGCGGCTAAGGGGAGTGCCGCGACGTTGTAGGCGAACGCCCAGAACAGATTGCCCTTGATCGTCGACAACGTCTTGCGTGACAGCCGGATTGCATCGGGGACGGCACAAAGATCATCGCGCACCAGGGTCAGGTCGCTTGCCTCGATCGCGACGTCGGTGCCACTGCCCATCGCCATCCCGAGATCGGCCTGCGCCAGCGCTGCCGCGTCATTGACGCCGTCGCCGACCATCGCGACGACCTTGCCCTGATCTTGCAATTGCTTGACCACATCGACCTTTTCCGATGGCAGCACCTCGGCGATCACCTCATCGATACCCACCTGGCTCGCGATCATGCGGGCAGCTGCTTCGTTGTCGCCCGTGAGCATGATCGGTGTCAACCCGAGAGCCCGCAGTTCCCTGACCGCGTCGGCCGATGTCGGCTTCACCGCATCGGCTACCACCAGCACCCCGCGCGCCTTGCCGTCCCAGCCAACGGCGACGGCCGTCCTGCCGTCAGACTCCGCCTCACGCATGGCCTTTGCGAGCTCCTCAGGCAGATCGAGCAGCCGTCGGCGGCCGACCACCACGGTCTGTCCGTCGACCACGCCTTGCACGCCGAGCCCCTCAAGGCTCTTGAATTCCTCCACGGTCGGGAGATCGCCGACCTTGTCACGCGCGCCCGTAGCGATCGCTTTGGCAATCGGATGTTCTGACGAATCCTCGAGTGCCCCGGCCAACCGCAGCACCTCGTCGGGTTGTTCACCGCTTGCCGTGATCAGGTCCTGCAGCGTCATCGAGCCGGTGGTGACCGTACCCGTCTTGTCCAAGACGATGGTGTCGATGCGGCGGGTGGACTCAAGCACTTCCGGTCCCTTGATCAGGATGCCCAGCTGGGCTCCGCGGCCGGTCCCGACCATCAACGCGGTTGGCGTGGCCAGTCCCAGCGTGCACGGGCACGCGATGATCAGGACCGCCACTGCGGCCGTGAATGCCGAAGCCACCGATCCGCCCGTCGCGAGCCAGAAGCCCAGCGTCGCGACCGCCAAGGCAATGACGATCGGCACGAACACCCCGGAGATCTTGTCCGCCAGCCGCTGGGCCTGTGCCTTGCCGTTCTGCGCGTCCTCGACAAGGCGTGCCATCTGTGCCAGCTGTGTATCGGAGCCAACCCGGTTGGCCCGCACCACGAGCCGGCCGTCGACGTTGATCGTGGCGCCGACCACCTGGTCACCGGGCTCCACGTCAACCGGCACCGACTCGCCGGTGAGCATCGAAGCATCAACCGCCGAATGGCCACCGAGCACGACACCATCAGTGGCGATCTTCTCGCCGGGATGCACCACGAACTCATCGCCGACCGACAACGTGTCGATCGGAATGCGTTGCTCGACACCATTTCTGAGCACCGCGACGTCCTTGGCGCCCATATCGAGCAATGCCCGCAATGCCGCACCTGACCGCCGCTTGGCGCGCGCCTCGAGAAAGTGGCCGAGCAGGATGAAAGTGGTTACCCCCGCGGCGACCTCGAAGTACAGCTCCGGCCCGGTCTCGGCCGTCGGCAGCAGGTTGAACGACATCTTCATGCCGGGCAGGCCCGCATGCGTGAACAGCAGCGCCCAAACCGACCACAGATATGCAGCGCCCACGCCGAGTGAGATCAGTGTGTCCATCGTGACGGCGCGGTGGCGCAGATTCGTCCACGCCGCCCGGTGAAAGGGCCAAGCGCCCCAAGTCACCACGGGCGACGCGAAGACGAGCGCCACCCACTGCCAATAGTCGAACTGCAGGGCGGGAACCATCGAAAGCAGAACCACCGGCACGCTCAACGCCGCTGACACCAGAAATCGCCGTCGCAACGGCGTCGCCTCGTCGGCCTCTTCAGCTGCTGGTCGCGGGCCCAGTGTCGCGGTGTAGCCGGTCGCCTCCACGGCGGCGACCAGATCCTCGGGAGCGACGTTCTGCGGAAACTCGACCTTGGCTTGCTCGGTGGCGAAGTTGACGCTCGCGGCGACCCCGTCGATCCGGTTGAGGTTGGTCTCGATTCTCGCCGCGCACGACGCGCAGGTCATACCGCCCACCGTGAGGGTGACTGAGCTCATGCGCGGGCCGAACTAGTCTTCATGTCTGCCATGGTATACCCGTAGGGGGTATAGGTAAATCGGGTTCCAATGAAAGGGTCATCACAGATGTGGAAGAAAATCACTCTTGCGGGCGCAGGCGCCCTGGTTGCGCTGGTCGTCACCGCGGGTTGTAGCAGCAGCGATTCTGGTAACGAGCACCCTGCCGAGCACAGCACGTCGGTTTCGGCGACTGCCTCTCCGACTGCCCCGGCAGCGGCGGAGGCCCACAATGACGCGGACGTGATGTTCGCCCAACAGATGATTCCCCACCACACGCAGGCCATCGAGATGAGCGACACCCTGCTGGCCAAGCAGGGCATTGATCCGCGGGTCACCGAGCTGGCCAACCAGATCAAGGCCGCCCAGGGTCCCGAGATTCAGCAGATGCAGGGCTGGATGACCCAATGGGGCACGCCTTCGATGCCGCCGATGTCCGGCCACGGCGACATGCCAGGGATGAGCGGCATCATGTCCGAGCAGGACATGACGGCCCTGAAGGACGCACAGGGCGTCGACGCCGGCAAGCTGTTCCTGACGCAGATGATCACGCATCACAAGGGCGCAATCACCATGGCGCAGAGCGAAATCAAGGATGGTCGGTATCCGCCCGCTGTCGAAATGGCGCGCGCGATCGTGACCACCCAGCAGCAGGAGATCGACACCATGAACGGCATCCTCGGCTCCCTGTAGCTCACGATTTGCGGGCCGCCCCGACGAACAGTGCGCCGCCGAAGCGCTGCTCGATCGTGGCGGTGCCGTGCAACCCGTGGCGGGCCAGTTCCGCGGCGAACTCTTGTGCCTCGAAACGGTTTTCGCGTGGATGCAGCGTGAATGTGCGGAACGCCCAGGTGTCCGGCATGTGGCGGGGGATTTCCTCGAACAACAGCAGACCGCCCGGCCGCAGTACGCGGGCGATCTCGCCGATCGATTCCTGCCAGTTGGGTACGTGGTGAATGATCCCGAAGTCGACGACCGTGTCGACGCCACCCGACGGTTGCTCGATGTCGCAGACATCGCCGACGGATAACGACACCGGCCGCGCGTGCAATCGCCGTTGGGCCAGCTCCACCATCGACTCGTCGAGATCGAACGCCGTCACGCGGGCGGCGCCGAGTCGGTCCAAGATGACTTCGGCGCCGACCCCCTGTCCGCATCCGACCTCCAACACGTGCTGCCCAGACAAATCGCCGCCGGCCAGGCGCTTGAACCACGTCGCTTCGCGGTGGTGCTGATGTGCGGCCCGCACGGGGTTGTTCACAAGAGCCCGCTCGATCGAATTGAGCTTCATGTCGCGGACGGTACCCCTGCGGGGTATGGCCCGAAAGGCCTACGTTCGGGCGCCCGTGGCAGCATCTGCGGTCATGCGCATCCTCGTGCAACGCGTGACCTCGGCGTCGGTGACGGTGGGTGGTGAGGTCGTCGGCACCATTAGACCCGACGGTCAGGGACTGCTCGCCCTGGTCGGTGTCACCCATACCGACAACGCGTCGAAGGCGCAGCGGTTGGCCGAAAAGCTTTGGCAACTACGGATTCTCGCCGACGAGAAGTCCGCCAGTGACGTCGGCGCGCCGATTCTGGTGGTCAGCCAGTTCACCCTGTACGCCAACACCGCCAAGGGGCGACGGCCGACCTGGAACGCCGCGGCGCCCGGCGCCGTCGCGGAGCCGCTGGTGACCGTCTTCGCCGACGCGCTGCGACAACTCGGCGCGAACGTCGCGACAGGCGTGTTCGGCGCCGATATGCAGGTCGAACTCGTCAACGACGGGCCGGTGACCGTGCTTCTGGAGTTGACCTAGCCGGTAGCGACCGGAGGGATGCCCTCGGACGGCTGGACGATGACGAAGCCCTGCCCGTAGAACGACACCTGAAGCGCCTCGCCGGACCCGCGACCGATCAGCGCGCCCGCCTTGAAGCTCGTCTTCAACTGCGTCTGCAGGTTCGCCGACCACGCCACTATCGCGTTCGTGTCGGCGAAGGTCGGTGCCTCCGCAGCATTCAGTACCACCGGCGGGCCGTCCGTGGTCAGCGCCACCCAACCGGTGCCGCGCAACGTCGTGTTGAACAGTCCGCCCGCCACCATGCTGCCGCCTTTCACCCGCTCGATGTTCCAGTCGAGGCTCGAGGAGAACGCGAGGACGTTCTTGCCGCTGATCGACAATCCGGCATTGTTCAGGTTCAGCAGATGCACGTCGTAGGCGCGCTCGGCGAGGAACACATCACCCTGACCCTGGCACCGCATCAGCGGCAGGCCCTCGCCGGTCAGGGCTTTCTTGATGAATTTCGAGGCGCCGCCGCCCTCGAAGGCGAAGTCCACGTTGCCCTGATAGGCGACCATCGCTCCCTGACGCGCCATGAACGGTTCGCCGAGCCGCACCCGCAGCAGCTTCGAGTTCTGGTTCGCGATCGGCTTTGCCTCTTTTTCGCTGAACCGCCCGTCGACGAGATCGCCTGTGATGCCTGAGAATCCGTCACCGCCTGGAGCACCCACCGGGGCGGCCTGGGGTTGGGCTCCTTGAGGTTGGGCGTAGCCGCTCGGCGCTGCGGGGGCGCCCATCGGCGCGCGGCTGACCTGGCCCCGCTGGGACACCTGATCCGTCCACCGCTGGCCGTCCCACCAGCGGTGCTCGTAGCGGCCTTCGGGGTCGGGTTGCCAGCTTCCGGGTCCACCAGTTCCTGTCATGGACACCAAACTAAGGCAACCGCTGGCATTCTTATGGCATGGCAAAGGAAATCGACCGGGTTCGGGCGCAGAGCGCCCTTGCGGTCATCAAGCAGCACCCCGGCTTGGTGCTGTTCGCCGTCTCGCCGGTCATCATCGCGCTGGGTCTCGTCTGGTGGTTGGTCAGCCCGACCCTGGCCGTGCTGTTGCTGATCGGGGCGGTGGTCGGCGGTGGCGCCGTCGTGCTGATGAAGCGCTAAGTCGCTCGACTGTTCAGGGCTGTTCGCTGGCGGTGAAAGCCGTCCCACTAGGTTTGTAACGGTGTAATCATTTAATCATGAGACACCATCACATCCATGGCCGAAGGTCCGGCCGCCCCGGCGGTTGGCAGCAGGCCGAGCAACCCGACGCAAGCGATGCCGCCGACTGGTTCGCCGGAC
>JAVRPX010000389.1:0-5546 GCA_032161985.1 Mycobacterium sp. | reverse complement strand
CATGCAAAGTGGGCGTGGTTACTGCCCATGTCGCGGCGGTAGTCGCCCCGTCCGCTCTGGTGGCGCGTCTGCAGTTCAGTGCCCAATCCCCTTCGCCGCAACGCCTCGGCGGCCAGTACCCCGACCCCGCGGGCCTTTTGCAGCGTGTCGGGCTCGGCCAGTTGTTGGACCACGACGGTGTGGATTCCGGCGATCTCCAGCTCGGCTGCCAGCGCCAGCCCTATTGGCCCCGCCCCGACCACCAGGACCTGGCTGTCAATGTTCACTTCCGGGTCCATCCCGCCCTTTTCACCCAAGCTGTGCGAGTTTGGGAACGACCTCGTCGCCGAGGCGGCTGACGAAGCCGACGGGGTCGCTGATGTGCGGCGGCGGTATGACGTTGACGAGATCGAACCCGAGTGCGGCGTATTGAGCCGTCGTCGATACGAAGCCGTCCACGTCGGCGAGCGGATCGACAAGGATGGCCAGCGTCCTGCGAATGTCAGCCGGGTCACGACCGACATCATCACAGTGGCGGTTCAGCACGCCGAGCTTGTGCCGCGTTTCGTCCGGGGATCCGGGGGCGAAGATGAGGTTCCACACGTCGGCGTACTGGGCGACCAGTCGCAGCGTCTTCTTCTCGCCGGCACCGCCGATCAGGATCGGGGGCCGTGGCTGTTGAATCGGTTGTGGGGCACACAGTGTTTCGGCGAGTCGGTAGCGCTTGCCCTCGAAGGGCCCATTGTTGTCGCTCCACATTTGCTTACAGATCTGCAGCGTCTCCTCCAGCATCTCGAACCGATGGCCGATCGGCGGGAAGGGTATGCCCAGCCCGGCGTGTTCGCGGTCGTACCAGGCGGCGCCGATGCCGAGCATGGAACGGCCTTGGGACAGCACATCGAGGGTGGTCACCGTCTTGGCCAGCAGTCCGGGATAGCGGTAGGTGACGCCGGTGACCAGCATGGTCAGCGCGATTTTCTCGGTCTGTCCGGCCAGAAATCCCATCGAGGTGTAGCCCTCGAGGAACGGATCTTCGGCGGTCAGCAGAGTGTCCATCTGAAAGAGGTGGTCGGCCAGGGTGAACATGGTGGCGCCGCCCTGTTCGGCGGCCCGCGCGGTGGCGGCCATGGTCGGCCCGAGCGCTTGCGTCCCGCCCGGAAGATTGAAGTTGACGAAGTGAATGCCTAATTCCATTGCGGTAGTGTTCCTTTCATCATTTGGTCGGGTTCGCCGATCAACCACCCAAGGCGGCGCCGGGTGCAATGTCGACGATGATCATGTGCGGCCCGTTGTCCGCCGTGAACGCTTGCTTCAGCGCAATGGCCAGTTCGTCGGGCCGTCCGGTTCGCACCGCGGGGATGCCGTAGCCCTTGGCCAATGCCTGGTAGTCGAGGTAGTCGAGGTCCAGGCCCGGCACACCGGTGGTGGTGAGATAGTCGCCGAAGCCCTTGAGGATTCCGTACTCGCGGTTGACCAGAACCAGAAATGTCACAGGAAGCCGGCGGCTGGCCGCGGTGTACAACCCCTGGATGCCGTACTGTGCACTGCCGTCGCCGCTGACCGCCAGCACCGGCCGCTCGGGTTGCGCCAACTGGGCACCCACCGCACCCGGGACGGCGAACCCGAGACCGCCTGCGGCACAAAAGAAGAACGAGCCCGGGCGGCAGAACTTCACACGGTCCCACATCGTCGCCGCCCCGTTCATCGATTCGGTCACGACGATGCCGTTGTGCGGGAAGATCGGCCCCAGGATGTCGTAGACCTGGGATGCGGTGAGTGGGTCGACAGTGGGCGGGATGTTCAGCGGCGCAAGCGGTGCGGGTGCGGGCCTGCCGGTCTGCGGTAGGAGTTCCAGTAGACCTCGTAGCGCGAGGGCCGGATCCCCAACCAACGCGTCGCCGAGGGGAGCGCGCGCGGCAGCATCCGGATCGTCCACAATCGCAACGAGTTCGGTGCCGGGCGGCAGGTAGTTGCCCGGCAAGTACGGGTAGTACTGAAATACCGGTGCCCCGACGACAAGCACTAGGTCGTGCCCGGCCAGCGACTCGGACAGCCACGCGATGCCCGCGGGGAGGCTGCCCCGGAAGTGTGCGCGGTCGGTGGGAAACCCGACGCGCGAGGCATTCGGGGCGAGCCACACCGGCAGATTCTGGCGTTCGGCCAGCGCGACGCCTGCCTCAAACCCGCCCGGTGCCGCGTCCAAACCCGCGCCCACCACCAACACCGGATTGCGGGCGACAGCAAGACGTTTCGCGAGAGCGCGCAGCTCGAGGGGCGCGGGGACAGACCGGCCGCTGAGTCGGCGAGCCGCCAGCAGTTCTGTGGTGCCGGCCTCGGCAGGCTGGTCAAAGTCGTCCATCGGCATCGACACGAACACCGGGCCGGCCGGCGGCAATGCTGCGAAACGAAACGCTCGGGCCAGCGCCGCGGGCACGTCCTGGGCGCGGGGCGGCTCGAATGCCCACTTGACCGCGGGCCTGGGCAGCATTGTCGGATCGGGGTTGGCCAGCAGAGGTTGCATCGTCAACGTCGCGCGCACCTGTTGGCCCGCGGTGATAACCAACGGGCTGTGCCCGCTCGCGGCGTTGATGACCGCCCCCATCGCGTTGCCCAGGCCCACCGCGGTGTGCAGGTTCACCAGCGTGGGTTGGCCGCTCAGCTGGGCGTAGACGTCGGCCATGCCGACCACCGCGCCCTCGTGCAAGCCGAGAACGTAGTCGATGTCGTCGGGAAAGTGGGCCAAAAACGGCATCTCGGTTGACCCAGGGTTGCCGAACACCTTGCGTACGCCCAGCGCGCGCAGCAATTCCCAGGTGTCTTGGTGAACAGTGGGCATGGCGAATCACCTCCTGCGATCTAGGTTTTCGAGTGGATTGCGCGTGCTCGGGCGGTGCGCACCACCAGTGTCGGGTCGGCGTGGGTGGATTGGGTTCGCCAGCAGATCACGCCGTCCGGCCGGATGAGTAGGCCTGCTCCTGCCGGCTCGGGAAAGATCCTGTCCCATGTGGGGCGGTCGGCTATTTCTTGGCGGCGGATCTCACGCAGCCGCACACCAGAGACCGGATGTGCTCGCAGTGTGGAGGCGTAGGAGCTGGCGTCGGGGGCGAGGAAAGTGAACGCGCCCGGATCCAGCAGGTCCAGCGTGCTCGAAATGGCCCCGTTTAGTGGGATGTGTGGGGCGCGAGTGCCGGGCTGTCCGCTCGGTTGGGCCGGGTCTTCTATGGGCAGTTCGGGATCGAAGCCTACGGCTGTGGCCATGGGGTAGCGGAATCCCAGCGTGATCGGATTGGGGTCGAACTGGTCGAACTGCTGGAAGAATTGGCCGATCCCGTCCCCGGCGCGCAGCATGACGTGATTGAGGGTGAACTCCGTGATCGGTTGTCGTTCGGACTCGTAAGTGTCGAGTAGTGCATCTCCTGCGTCTCCCGAACACACTGCGGCGAGTTTCCAGGCGAGGTTGTGCGCGTCAGCGATTCCGGTATTGCCGCCGAATCCGCCGTAAGGCGGCATGAGATGCGCTGCGTCGCCGACCAGAAAGATGCGACCCTCGCGGTAGCGGTCGGCGATGAAGGCCCCGGTGCTCCAGGTCGTCGCACTGTGAACCGCAATGTCGAGGTCGGCTACACCTACCAACGAACGGATCATTGGAATCGCCTCGGTGGCAACCGAACTCGGACCAATGGAGTCCAGGTCCGTTCTGGGAGTCAGCGCGAACCAGTTGTGGTCGCGAGCTTCGCTGCGGACGAACAACAGAGCGCCCTCAGCCGGGGAGACCATAGCGCTGATCCGCCGTCCGCGCAGTGCCTGCTCGAGGTCGGCATCGAACAAGACGCTAAGACCTCGCCCTGGAATCGGTTGGCCGTGGCGGCCTATGCCCAGGCTGGCGCGGATCGTGCCCCTGGCACCGTCCGCGGCAACCAAGTATCGGGCGGTGATCCGACTCGGTGGCACGGCCGGCGTGCGCGTTCCTACAGTTGATGGAGACCACACCACGTCCGCAGTGACGGTGGATTCGCGCTGCTCGATGTTGACAACTGTGCAGCCATAGAACAGTTGGGCACCCAACTCGGCGCTGCGTTGCAACAGAATGGGTTCCATTCGGTCCTGGTCGCATGCGTAATGCGTGGTGGGGCTCAGCCGGTTCTGGCGTGCCAGTGCGAGTGGTAGGTGTACCCGCTCGTAGTCACCGGAGAGGCTATCGCCGATCGCAACACCGAAATGGTTTTCGCCTGCGGCACGTATCGCTTCTTCGATGCCGGCGGACCTATACAGCTCCATCGTTCGGGCGCTGACGCCGCGCAACTTGGGATGGCTCGACGTCGCGGCGTGCCGCTCCACCAACCAAACGCGTAATCCCTGTTGCGCCAAGAACATCGAAGCGGCCAACCCGACGAGGCCGCCGCCGACGACCAGAACATCACAATCGCACGCGTCGTCACGCCTGAACGCGCCGCTCACAGCCCACCCCTCAGGGCTGTCCCAGACCCCGACATTGTTTGATCAGCCTCCGTTTGCAGGGGTGGCATCGGTCATGGTGCCGACGAGCAGGCATGGCGCGTTCGACCGGTTGCTCCAGGCGTGGTTAGTGCCGCGGATGATGACGGTGTCTCCGGGCCGCATCAGCGTCTCATCGGTGTCGGTGATCAGAAAGATTTCGCCGCGGACGCAGGTGAGACAGTCAAGAGTGTCGGTGCGGTGCATGCTCGGATGCCGGGCGAGATCGGTTTGGCTCGGCCGGTGCTTCTGGTGAACCTCTTCATTGAGGTCGGCGAGGACACGGCGGTGCTCGTCTTCGTCGGTGTCGTCCGGCGGGATTTCCAGTGCCCGGCAAATCATGCCGGTGGGGAAGGGTTCACGGCTGGCGCCGAGGCCCTCCGTCTGTGATCGGTCGCCGTCAATGCTGTTGTCCACCGGGGTCTCTTGGGTTGCCCACAGCGTGGCGCGCCAGTAGTACCCCTCGCGGGATTGGACATTGGTCAGACCGTGTTGCAGTACCGCTGAGCGGCCTTCGGCGTCGGGCCCGACCACAAACCGGTTCACATGAGTCGTCATTGCGCTGTTCCTTTCAATCGTGGTTGTCGGCTTCTCACGCAGTGATATGCGGTGCGAAGTCTGGAGTTGGAGTAACGGGGCGGGTGTAGGCGGTGCCTTGCACCGAGTCGCCGGCGATGCGGACGGTGTGCTCGCAGAATCGCCGGAATCCCATGACGTCCAGGCCGAGGCAGAACACCTTGACGCCGTCTTCCAGCGCGGATTTACAGCCGTCGGCGCTGGGATCGAGTACCGGGCCGCCCATCACCGCGACGCCGTGCCGATCGGCGGCGGCCTGGACCTTCAGGTACGCCTCACGGATCTTGGGGCTGTCGGTCATGTTGTTGCCCTCGCCGATGGCGTAGGCGAGATCGCCGGGACCGAAGGCCAGGATGTGGACTTGGTCCAGTGCGCAGATCTCGTCGATGTTGTCGACGGCGTCGGGGTTCTCGATGAGCGGGACGACGAGGAAGTTGCGGTTGTTCCATTCGGCGTAGTCGACGAAGGTGCGGTAGGAGTACCTGGCGGCGCGGGTG
>JAVRPX010000388.1:0-6809 GCA_032161985.1 Mycobacterium sp. | reverse complement strand
CGTCGAGCGCATCGAACAGGCTCATCCCTGCCGCGAACAGCACAGGCAGCACCAGGATGGCGTACCAGGGCAGCGTGAACGCTGCCGATCCCGCGGCCAGCACCAGCAGTGCCACCTGCGTGGCCGTATCGAAACCAAGACCCATGAGCAGCCCGACCGGGTAGAGGTGCCACGGCTTGCGCACCCGACACATCACTTTGGCGAGTAGCCGCGCCAGGAAGCCGCGCTGGTCGAGTTGACGTTCGAGTTCGGCTTCGTCGAAGTCGCCGCTGCGCATCCGGCGAAATACCTTGGCGATACCTACCACGGCGAACAGGTTCGTCAGCCCGATCAGGATGAGGAAAGTCCCCGCGACGAGGGAGCCCACCAGCCCGAAGGTCTGCAACAGCGGCGAGCCCTCGTCCTGCACCGGTCCCACGACAGCGCGCACGCCGATCGCCAGCAGGAAAGCCAGCCCGAACACGACGCTGGAATGGCCCAGTGAGAACCAGAACCCGGCGGACAGCGAGCGTCTGCCCTCCCCGACCAGCTTGCGGGTGGTGTTGTCGATCACCGCGATGTGGTCGGCGTCAAAGGCGTGGCGCACCCCGAGCAGGTAGGCGGTGACGCCCAGACCGACGCCGAAGACGCCCGCCGATCCGAGCGTGATGTGCTGCGGCGCCACCCCGAGCACGAGCACTCCCCAACCGAATAGGTGCAGCGCCAAGACGAAGCCGCCCATCGCGGCGATCGTCGTCCAATCGGTTCGGTCGAGTCGGGGAGAAACGGTCGCTTCTGGCTGCTCGACGACGCTCACCGACCGAGCCTATGCCCGCGCCCGTTCATCTGTCTAGATGAACAGATGTTCAGGCGGTAGGCAATCCGCTACGGGCGGATTCTCGCGTTCGTCGGGTCGTAGAGCGGCTTCAGCGATACGGCCACCGGATACAGCTGCCCACCGACGTTGACATGATAGTTGCCGGCGTTGATCCAGTCGGCGTTGATGACGGCATCGTCCGACGCTCGCACGTAGGCCAGCCCGACGCAGGAGCCCGTCGTCTCACCCCACGCCGCCGAGGTCACCTGTCCGGCGACGCCGCCGTCGCGCAGGATCAGCTCGCCTCCCCACAGCATCGCCTCCGGATCATCGACCTTGAACCCGACGAGCTTGCGGCGCGGTCCTTCCGCCTTGGCCTTCTCGACCGCTTCGCGACCGAGGAACGCGATGTCGGTTTTCAGCTTGCACGCGAACAGCAGCCCCGCTTCGACGGGATTTTCGCTCGGGGTCAGTTCCCGGCCGAACGCGCGGTAGCCCTTCTCCAGCCGAAGAGATTCGATCGTGTAGTAGCCGCCGCGGCCGACACCGAACGCGGCGCCCGCTGTCATCAGGTCCTCGTAGACGCCGACCGCGAACTCGGCGGGAACGTAGAGCTCCCAACCCAATTCGCCGACATAGGTGATCCGGGTGGCACGCACCGTCGCGTAACCCAATGAGATCTGCTGACTTGTGGCGAATGGGAACGCTTCGTCGGACAGGTCAGCCGACGTCAGAGCGGACAGTAGCTCGCGAGACTTGGGCCCCATAACCCCGAGCACTGCGTACGCCGACGTCACGTCGACGAGCGCGGCGCCGGCTCCGTCAGGCAGGTTTCTACGGATGTGGTCCTTGTCGCGTTCGGTGGTGGCCGCGCTGCTGATGATCAAGAATTCCTCGGGTCCAGTGCGGGTGACCGTCACGTCGGACTCGTAAGTGCCCCGCTCGTTGAGCATCCCGGTGTACACCGACCTGCCAACCTCGACGCCGACGTCGGCGGTGCAGAGCCACTGCAGTACCGCCTCGGCGTCACGGCCGACGAGTAGGTACTTGGAGAACGAGGTTTGGTCGAACACGGTCACGTTCGTCCGCGTATTGGCCTGCTCCGCGGCTGACCATGGCAGCCAGTTGGGCTTGTTCCACGTGTACTCGATCGTCGGTTCCATGCCGTCGGGTGCGAAGAAGTTGGCCCGCTCCCAGCCCATCTTGCTGCCGAAGTTGGCGCCGGCGGCCTCCAGCAGGTGGTGAACGGGCGAGCGCCGGAACGGCCGGGCGGTCTCCATTTCGCGGTTCGGCCAGGGTATTTCATAGTGCAGGCCGAGCACTTCGGCGACGCGGTCATGAAGCCATCGGTTATTGCCGTTGAACGGCGCGAAGCGCCGGATGTCCACCCCGGTCAGATCGCTGGTCGGCGCGCCGTTGACTATCCACTCAGCAAGCGCACGCCCGGCTCCTCCCGCGGTCGCGATGCCGACCGAGTTGAAGCCCGCGCCGACGAAGAAGTTCGCGAGCTCGGGGGCGTGCCCGAGAATGAACTGGTTGTCGGGCGTGAAGCTCTCCGGGCCGTTGTAGAACTTCTTGATTCCGGTCTCCTCGAGCGCCGGAATCCGCAATAGCGCGTTGTTCATCAGAATCTCGAAGTGGTCCCAATCCTCGTCCAACAGCTGGAATTCGAACGGGTACGGGATCGCATCGGGCCCCACCCACGGCTTGGCTTCCGGCTCGAAGCCGCCGATCACCAGCCCGCCCACTTCCTCCTTGAAGTACGTGTAGCCGTCGGGGTCGCGCAGGATCGGCAGGTCGGGGTGCACGCCGTCGATGGCTTCACTGACGACGTAGAAGTGCTCGGCCGAATGCAGTGGGACATTGACACCTGCCATGGCACCGACCTGTTTGGCCCACTGCCCGGCGCAGTTGACGACGATCTCGGCCTCGACGTCCCCGCCGTCGGTGCGCACTCCGGTCACCCGGCCCCCATCGGTCAAAACGTCAAGCACCCTGACCTTTTCGACGATCCGGGTGCCGCGCATCCGCGCGCCCTTCGCCAGCGCAAAGGTCAAATCGGTCGGGTTGGCCTTGCCGTCGGCGGGTAGCCAGATGGCGCCAACCAGGTCGTCGACTCGCATCACCGGGTAATGCTCGAGCGCCTGCTCGGGCGCGAGCAGTTCACATTCCATGTTGAACGCCGCGGCGTTCGCCGCAGTGCGGCGCAGCTGGACCATGCGATCCTCCGTCCGCGCGACCGTCACTCCCCCGCACTGCTTGTAACCCGCGGAAAGGCCGGTCTCGCTTTCGAGCTCGGCGTACAGCTGCGTCGAGTACTGCACTAACCGGGTGGCGCTCTCCGATGCCCGCAGCTGGCCGACCAGCCCGGCGGCGTGCCAGGTGGTGCCGCTGGACAGTTGGCCTTGTTCGAGCAGCACGACGTCGGTGAATCCCAGCTTGGTCAGGTGGTAGGCGACGCTGGTGCCGATCACGCCGCCGCCAATGATGACGACGTGCGCGCGGTCGGGCAGCGATGTGGTGGCCATGTGTGTCAAATGTCCTTTGTCAGTCGGCGGCGTGTGCGTCATCGAGCAGGCGGGCGAAGTGCGGACCCTTGAATTCGGCGGTGGCGGCCTCGTAGCGCTCCATCGCCCAACCCCAGAAGTCGAATTCCAACGCGCTAGAGGCACTTTGGATACAGCCCCACAGCGTCCACCCGTATTTGGCGACGATGCCTTGTAGGTGGGCCCTTGCGATCTTGTGGCGTAGCCGGCGCCCGTAGTACGTGGTGACGAGCTCGTCCAGTTGATCGGTCGACAGGCCACACTCACTCCAGATGTTGCCTAGTTCGAAGCAGGGGTCGTTGTTGCCGGAGTATTCGTAGTCGATGATCCACACCCGCTCACCGTCTTCGATGAAGTTCCCTGCCAGCAGGTCGTTGTTGCACGGAACAGTGGTCTGATCGGTCGCCAACGCGTTCTGAATCTCGCCGAACGTGTCGGCATACTCCAGGTAGTCGTGCGGAATCTTGAAGCCGTTGTCCTGAACGGTTTTCAGGTATCGGGGTTGACGTTCGAACATGTCGAACCGGCCGCGGAAGCGCGGCCCGTCGTGCAACGCCCGGCAGCCTGCGGCCACCTTGGCCACCACTCCTGGCCGCTGAAAATCGTCGTTGCACAGCGTCTTTCCGTGGAGGTAACCCAACAGCAGAATGCCGAGATCGGGACGGTAGTCGATCACCGGCGCGCCGACGCCTGCCCGCTCGGCGGCCTCGGTGTTGTAGAGCTCCGCGTCGCGGTCGATACCGAGAAAGTTGGAGGCGGTGTCGGTGCAGCGAGCGACGTAGATCCCGTCGGGGGTGGTGACCTTGACATTGCGATTGGTCAGGCCGCCGGAGAGTTCGTCGAGCTGCCGTGGCCGGCCTGCGAGCGCGGGGATCTCCTCGAACAGCTCGTTGAGCTTGGCGTCGGTGAACTGTAACGGCATACGGTGTTCCTCGGCGGGCCTGCGTGGTTCCGTTCACTGTAAACCGTCATCCGTCAAAGGTCTAGACTATTGGCCGTGGCGTCAGCGACCGATGTGATCGAAACGTGGTTACGCAGTGAGCGGCCCGCCGTCGTGTTCGACTTCAACGGCACCCTCTCCGACGACGAACACATTCTGTTCGACATCTTCAGCGAGCTGTTCCGTGTCCACCTTGGCTGGGCGATGACCGCGGAGGACTACCGCGACGAGCTCTTGGGCCGCAGTGATCGCGAGATCATCGAACGCGCGGTTGCGCGGCATGGCCGCGGCACCGAACAGGAAGTCGCCGAGCTGCTGCGCTTGCGCCAGGGCGTCTACAAGCAACGCGTCGCAGACACGAACCCGATCGCTGACGCCACCGTGCAACTGGTGAAACTGTTGGCCCAAAACGAGATTCCCCTCGGCATCGTGACCGGCGCCCAACGCGACGACGTCCTCGCAGTGCTGGGAGGCAGTCCCGCAGGTGAGTTGTTCGGCGTGCTGATCGCCGAAGAAGACGTCAGCGACGGCAAGCCCCACCCGGAGGGATTCCTCACCGCGGCCAGCCTTCTGCATCGCGATCCCGACGATGTGCTCGTCTTCGAAGACTCCGTGCCGGGTGTACAGGCCGCCACGGCCGCAGGCATGCATTGTCTGGCCGTCGCCGCCGAGCCGAGCACGGAACTGCAAGTCACCGCTGCCGCCATCGTCGCCGAGTTGTCGACCGGACTCCTCGAGGACGCACTCACCGGGTGGCGTCGCGGGCGGGCGCGTCACCGTCAGCCCGGGACTTGATGCGGATCCGCGCGCGATCCGAGCGGTGATAGTCGCGGGAGAACTCGACCGCAACGCCGCTCTCGCTAAACGATGTGCGCGTGATCAACAACAACGGGCTGCCCGCGTCGATACCGAGAAGTCCGGCCTGTTCTGACGTGGCCCGTGTCGCCTCGATCTCCTCGTCGGCCGAGAACGGGGACGCACCGTAGGAGCGCATCACCATGTACAACGAGCCGGTGAGGTTCGCCGAGAGCAATCCCGGAAAGGTCGCCGCCGGTAAATACGCCTCTTCGAGAACGATCGGCTCGCCGTTGGCCGATCGGGCCCGCAGAATCTCGTGGACCTGTTCGCCGCGTGTGAGCCCGAGGCGCTGGCGCACTTCGGCAGTGGGGCGACCGGTCGTGGCACGCAAAACCTCGGCGCCCGCTTCGACATGGATGCGGCGCATCTGCTCGGTGAAGCCGGGCAGGCTGGCGTGGTCGAACTCGAATCGCGGTGCCGCCACGAAGTTGCCGCCGAAACGCCCGCGCCTGCGGTCGATGAGGCCCTTCGCTTCGATCGAGCCCAGCGCCTGCCGCAACGTCATCCGGCTGACGCCTAAGGCGTTGGATATCTCCACCTCGGACGGCAACTTGTCGCCGGGCTCCAACGTGCGGGACACGATCAACTGCTCGAGCCAATTACCGATGCGCGTGTGAGCGGGCAAATCTCCTGCGCCGGACAGGGCAGGGCGATCCACCAGCAGCGGATCGTCCATCGTCAACACGCGCACATCAGGGAGTTTAGGTCGCTGGACCGCGGCTTCAGCCGTGTCGGGCGCCAATCCAATGCAACAGGTCGTGCACGATCTCGTCCTCGAGGCGGTAGCTGACGGAACGACCCACCCGAGTCGAACTCACCCATCCCTGCTGCCGCAGCACCCGCAGCGCCTGGGAGACAGCGTTTTCCGATCGACCCAGCACCGCCGCGAGGTCGCCGACGCAGATCCCCGGTGCCCGGTGCAGGCACAGCAGGATCTCAAGCCGGTTCGGGTCGGAGAGCAGGTCGAAGCGCTGGGTCCAGCCGGTGGTGTCGACATCGGTCAAGGCCGACGTCACACCTTTGACGTGCGTCTGGTTACCGGACTGGACCATGGCTCGAATCTAATCCAGGAAGCCGTACAATACCCGCTTTCGGGCGCTTGAGCTGCGCATTTAACGATCGCCTCAGATTCGTTGCGGCCCCGTCGCGCACGGTTGGGCCGTTCCGTGACCAAGAAGTGGACACATTGAAGGAAGTCGGATCGGTTTCGGGGGTGCGGGCGTGGTCGCGGCCGCCATCGGACTGACCGCCGGGCTTGCTCCGGCGTCGGCGGCGGCATGGACTACGTCATCTACGCCGATGACCCTGGTGAAAACGACGCATCTGGCTTGCAGTTTTATCGCGAAATCTATGTGCCCACGGACCAACTCAACGAAGACGACGGCACTGACGATGTCTACGTCCGCGTACGGTTCGTTCCTGGCGACGGCGCTGGCGGCGACCTGCGTGCGAACATGACCGCGATCTCGGGCCAGTTCGGGACGCCACTGTCGTGGTAGCACCATCTGGCGGCTGGTCGAGTTGGTCGGTACGGTCCTGGACCGCACCGCCACAACGGTTTTATGGTGGGCTTTGTGACCGAGATTGCCGATTGCGCCGCGGAGTCCTCGCCGTGGTCCCCGCGGGAAACAGAACTGCTCGCTGTCACACTGCGACTGCTGCAGCAAGA
>JAVRPX010000387.1:0-6576 GCA_032161985.1 Mycobacterium sp. | reverse complement strand
CTCGCTCAGGCCATCGAGGCGGCGATCCGTGACGGCGACCTGGCGCCCGGTGATCGCTTCGAAAATGAACTGGCGCTGGCGAAACGGCTGACGTTGTCGCGGCCGACGACTAGGCGCGCGATTCAGGGACTCGTCGACAAGGGCCTGCTGGTGCGCAAGCGGGGCGTGGGCACGCAGGTGGTGCATAATCCCGTGCACCGTCGCGTCGAGTTGACGAGCCTGTTCGACGATCTCGCCCGCGCCGGCCAGGAGCCGACCACACAGCTGCTCGACTACCGCGTCGGGCCGCCCGACGAAGAGGTCGCCCGCGAACTCAACCTGGCCGAGGACCGCGAGGTGGTGTCGATTCACCGGCTGCGGTGCGCCAGCGGCGAGCCGCTCGCGGTGATGATCAACCATCTGCCCGCCGAGCTCGCGCCGGAACCGGACGAGCTGGAGAGCAACGGGCTGTACCAGTCGCTGCGGGCGAAAGGTGTGCACATTCGACTGGCGCGCCAGCGCATCGGCGCACGCGGGGCCACCCGTTCGGAGGCCCGGCTGCTCGACGAGAAACCCAACGCGCCGCTGCTGACGATGGCGCGAACCGCGTTCGACGATTCCGGTACCGCGGTCGAGTACGGCACCCATTGCTACCGCGCATCGCGCTACTACTTTGACACCACCCTGGTGGACCGCTAACACGAAATGGTCCCGTCGCGGGGGACGCCGGTGGTGCCGCGGACGACGAGCTTGGGCTCCAAAACCACGTCGGCGAAACCGGTCCGACGTTCCTCCAACATCTCCACGGCCAGCCGCACGGAGTGGCGGGCCAACGCCGCGGCTTCTTGGTGAACCGTGGTCAGGTCGATCCGCGGGTTGTCCGACAGGTGGCTGTCGTCGTAGCCGATCAGTGATAGCTCACCCGGCACCTTGACTCCCGCCCGGGTGAACACGTCCAGCAGTCCGAGCGCGCAACGGTCGTTGCCGGCAAGGATCGCGGTCGGCAGCATCGGCTCGTCGAGCATCACGCGTGCCGCGGCGGCGCCGGCATCCTCGTTGTGCGCTCCGGGAATCACCTTGGCGCGCTGAGAGAGTCCGTGACTGCGCATGGCCGCGCGGTAGGCACGACGACGGTCGGCCGATCCTGGATCCGCACCGCCGTCGACGTGGTGGATGTCGCGGTGACCGAGCTCGGCAAGATAGCTCACCGCCTGGCGGATCCCCTTTGCGTCGTCGGTGCGCACGGTCGCTAAACCGTGCGCCGTGGCCTGCGCGGCCGCTGTGGCCAGGCGCCGCCCGACGACCACCACCGGCACCCGGTCGGCCAGGGCCAGAAGGTCGGCGAAGTCTGAGCTCGGACCGAGGAGAATGAGACTCCCGCAGCGGTGGCTGAGGAGCGCGTCGATGGGCACCGATTCGTCGCGGTCGGGAAGATTTGCCGACAACAACACGTCGTAGCCGACACTCTCGGCCTCAGGATAGATCCCCGTCACCATCTCGGCCTCGAACAGTTGGCGGACGTCCATCAGCACACCCAGCGTGCGGCTGCGTCCCCGCGCCAGCAGGCGGGCAGCCGAGTCCGGGGTGTAACCAATCTCATTGGCTACCGCGAGCACTCGGCGACGGGTCTCTTCGCTGGCACCCGGCTTTCCGTCGAGGATGAACGACACCAGCGTGCGGGACACTCCGGCCCGGCTGGCGACGTCAGCCATCGTGGGACGACGAGACGACCGGTCTTCGCCTGCCGGTGTGGACGCCATTGGGGCTCCTCAATGTGACGGTTGACACAATCGCGGTCGGGCTCCATAGTAGACCTAACGCGCGTAACTAACGCGCTTTAGTCGGGAAGAGAATTGAGGGCGGCGATGATGAAACTGGGTGTCTACACCGCGGTCCTGCATGACCGGTCGCTGCGGGACGCACTGTCCACCATCCGATCACTGGGCCTGGTGGGCGCCGAGATCAACGCCGGCGGCTTCCTGCCGACCCCGCACCTGTCTGTCGAGGAGCTGCTGAGCGGTCGCGTCGAGCCCGAGGAGTACCTGGCGGCATTCGTCGAGACGGGTGTGGAGCTGACGGGACTCAACGCCAATGGCAATCCGCTGCACGCCGACCCCGAGGTGGGACCCGAGGACGCCGAGGACCTTCGCCGCGCGATCAGGGTCGCGGCCCTGCTTGGTGTCCGGCGGGTGGTGACCATGTCGGGCCTACCGGCGGGTGATCCGGACGGCCAGTGGCCCGCGTGGCACGTAAACCCTTGGGACAGTGGTTATCTAGACTCGCTTCAATATCAGTGGGATGACGTGGCGGTCCCGTTCTGGCGGGAGATCGACGCAATGGCCCGTGATCACGACGTCAAGGTGTGCATCGAGATGCACCCGCAGAACCTCGTGTTCAACCCGCCAACGCTCCAGCGGCTGGTGGACAAGACGCACGCGACCCACGTCGGCGCCGAGATGGACCCGAGCCACTTGTTCTGGCAGGGCATCGACCCGATAGCCGCGATCGACTACCTGGGCGACTTGGTGTTCCACGCCGCCGCCAAGGACACCCGAATCAACCCGGCGTGCGCCGTCTATGGCGTGCTCGACGACCGCTTCACCCGGATACCGTCAAGCGAACACCCGACGGGTCTCGGTGGGCGGCACACCGTGACTCGGTGGCCCCAAGACTCCAGCTGGGATTTCGTCGCCGTCGGCCGCGGCCACGACGTCGAGTTCTGGTCGAGGTTCCTGGCCGCTCTGGGTCGTATCGATCCCGATATCGCGGTGAACATCGAACACGAGGACACCGAGCTCGGCCAGTTGGAAGGCCTTGAAGTCGCCGCCTCCACTCTCCAAGCCGCGAGCGCCGCCGCCGCTCAACCCGCCTGATACCGACCCGACAAGGAGCCCGACCTCTCATGACGTCAACAACCAAACTCGGCGCGTCGTCCGGACGATTCCTCACCAAGCTGACCGTGATCGCCACCCTCGGCGGGTTGCTGTTCGGCTACGACACCGGAGTCATCTCCGGGGCGCTGCTGTACATGAAGGATGACCTGAATCTCAGTTCGTTCGGTGAAGCGACGGTGGTGAGTTCGCTGCTCTTCCCCGGCGCAGCTCTGGGCGCGTTGTTCGGCGGCAGGGTCGCCGACCGGCTCGGCCGCAAGCGCACCCTGCTGCTGTGCGCCTGCATCTTCCTGCTGGGTGCACTGGGCTGCGCGCTGGCGCCGAACGTTCAGATAATGGTGGCTGCCCGCATCGTCCTCGGCATCGGCGTCGGGGCGGCGTCGGTGACTTGCCCTCTGTACCTCGCGGAAATGGCGCCACCGGACAGACGCGGCCGGATGGTCACTATCAACGAGCTGATGATCGTCACCGGTCAGATGCTGGCCTTCGCCATGAACGCGCTGCTGGACCACGTCATCCACGATCCCCACGTGTGGCGCATTATGCTCGCGGTAGCGGCCGTTCCCGCCGTCGCCCTGCTTGTAGGCATGATGGCTCTGCCGGACTCACCGCGCTGGTACGGGCTGAAGGGCCGAATGGTCGAGGCCCGCACGGTACTTGGCTACAGCCTGGACCGCCGTGAGGCGGATGCCGAGTTCGCGGCGATCGTCGAACATGCCGAGCGCACCCTGACGGTCAAGAGCACGCCGTTCTCCGTGATCCGGGATGTCCCATGGATCCGGCGCGTGGTGCTGATCGGCTGCGGCCTCGCCATCGTGCAGCAGGCAACCGGCATCAACACCGTGAATTACTACGCGCCCACAATCCTCGAGCAGAGCGGGCTCGGGGTGAGTGCATCGCTAATCGCGACCATCGCCGTCGGCGTGACGTCAGTCGTGACGACCATCATCGGCATCGTCCTGCTCGGCTTCGTCGGCCGACGGACCATGTTGCTGACAGGGTTCGCCGGTGTGGCCGGCTCGCAGCTTGCGTTGTCGCTGACGTTCCTGCTGCCCGAATCCACGGTGCGCAGCTACATCATCCTCGGCTGCATGGTCGTGTTCGTCGCCTTCGTGCAGATGTTCATCGGGACCTGCGTGTGGCTGCTGCTCTCGGAGATCTTCCCGCTCAGCATCCGCGGCTTCGCGATGGGCATCGCCGTGTTCGTGCTGTGGTGCACCAACGCGACGATCTCGTTCCTGTTCCCCGTGCTGAACTCGGCACTGGGTTCGACCGGGACCTTCGCGCTGTTCGTCGCGGTCAACATCGGGTCGTGGCTCTTCGTGCGCAAGTTCGTGCCCGAGACGAAGGGCACAACCCTCGAGGAACTCGAGGACCGGTTCGAAGCCCAGGGCCTGGAGCGGGCGGCCGCGGCGGCTTAGGCGAACGCGGCGCGGAACGCCTCTAATGCCGTGATGCTGTCGCCCGATGCCCAGGCCTCCATGCCGACGGTTCCGGCAAAGCCGATGTCACGCAATGCCTTTGCGATCGCGGGGTAGTTGATCTCGCCGGTGCCGGGTTCGCACCGGCCGGGCACGTCGGCGACCTGGATCTCGCCGATCGCGTCGCCGCAGCGCCGGATGAGTTCGATGAGGTTCCCCTCGCCGATCTGGGCGTGATAGAGGTCGAGCATCATCTTCACGTTGGGATAGCCGACCGCTTCCACCAAGGCAAGCGTGTCCTTGGCGCGGGCCAGCGGGATTCCGGGGTGGTCGACGATGGTGTTGAGGTTCTCCACGCAAAATGTCACGCCGGCCGTCGCGCCCAGTTCGCCGATGCGCTCCAGCGTGCGCAGCGCCGTCGTCCACATCTCGCCGGTGGCCCGGAAGCGGGGCCGCGCCGCTTTGCCGTCCACCAGCTCGGCGCAGTGCAGATTCAGCCGCGGAACACCCAGTGTCTCAGCAGCTTTGATCGACAGCTCAGCTGTCCGTACGACCTCATCGGCGGTTTGCGGGTCGATCAGATCGCCGTGCAGGTAGCCGGTCATCGAGGAGAACCGGGCGCCGGTGTCGGCCAGCGCCTGCAAGTCCTTGTCGTGCCAGCTCCAGATCTCGACGGCAAAGCCCATGTCGTGGATCCGCCGCACTCGATCGATGATCGGCAGCTCTGTGAAGACCATCTCGGAACAGACCGCAAGCTCGAGGTCGCTCATAGCTTTGTCACCCTCCTCTCTCTGACCAGCATGGACGACCCTAACATTTGATATGCAGTCCTAATGTCAGGACAAAGTATTGACATTCAGGTGTGAGCCGTATTACATCGAGATGGAGGGGCGTGTCACGCCGCACTCGAAGAGCGGAGGAGATATGAGGTTCAGCCGGGTCGCGGCGATCGCCGGAGCGAGCGTGCTCGTGGTCGGAATCGCGTCATGTTCGAGCACCGGGGGCAAGCCCCAGGAAAGCGGCGGGGGAATGGGTGCTGGCCAGGCCAACACACCGCGCGCCACGGTCGCGATGATCACCCACGAGGTGCCGGGCGACTCTTTCTGGGACTTGATCCGCAAGGGCGCCCAGGCCGCCGCTGACAAGGACAACATCGAGTTGCGGTATTCCAACGATCCGGAGGCGCCTAACCAGGCGAACCTTGTACAGAGTGCGATCGACAGCAAGGTCAACGGAATCGCCCTGACGCTGGCCAAGCCGGACGCGATGGCCCCTGCCGTGAAGGCCGCATTGGACGGAGGTATTCCGGTTGTCGCGTTCAACTCGGGCTTCGACAACTTCAAGGCGATGGGCGTGCAGGAGTATTTCGGTCAGGACGAAAAGCTCGCCGGGGTCGCCGCAGGCGAACGCCTCAACAAGGACGGCGCCAAGAAGGTGATATGCGTCATCCAGGAACAGGGGCAGGTCGCGCTCGAGTCGCGTTGTGCCGGTGTCAAGGAGGGCTTCAAAGGGCAGTCCGAGATTCTGAACGTCAACAGCAAGGACATGCCGTCGGTGGAATCGACGATCACGGCCAAGCTTCAGCAGGATCCGTCCGTCGATCACGTTGTGGCGCTGGGCGCGCCGATTGCGTTGGCCGCGGTGCAGTCCGTTGGGAATGCCAACAGTTCGGCGAAGGTCGTCACCTTTGATACCAACGCGGCGCTCGTCGACGCGGTCAAGGGCGGCAAGGTGCAGTGGGCGGTGGATCAGCAGCCGTTCCTGCAGGGGTATCTGGCAATCGACGCACTGTGGCTCTACATCAACAACAAGAACCTGATCGGTGGCGGGCAAGCCACCCTGACCGGCCCGTCGTTTATCGACCAATCGAACATCGACGCCGTCGCCGAGTTGGCCAAGTCCGGAACCCGATAAGCCGCCGCGCAGGAGAGAGCGAATCAATGAGTACACAGACTGATCTGGATGTCGCCAGTCACAAAGTTGTCCGCGACGAACGAGTCAAAGAACGAAACCGTGTGCAGCGCCTGTTTATTCGTCCTGAGATGGGTGCGGCGATCGGCGCGGTCGCGATCTTCATTTTCTTCTTGATCGTTGCCCCGCCGTTCCGGTCGCCCGAAGCCCTGGCGACAGTGCTGTATGCCAGCTCGACGATCGGGATTATGGCCTGCGCGGTCGCACTACTGATGATCGGCGGCGAGTTCGACCTGTCGTCAGGCGTGGCCGTAACCACGAGTTCGCTTGCCGCGTCGATGCTCGCGTACAACCTGCATCTGAACCTCTGGGTC